>JAFXWR010000121.1 GCA_017542725.1 Lachnospiraceae bacterium
CAAATTAAGAAGTATAGCACTAAGTAAGATTGAAATGCAAGGCATCAAGCCACCAGTTGAATTGATTGATGAAGTAAAGGACACAAATAGTTCGCTAAAATGTAAGAATAAATAACTTGATATATTTTCACACTTACGGTTATATGTAACCAGAAAAGAAAAAAGGAAGGTAACAAGTTATGAGTAAAGAAAAGAATGTGTCAATAATAAATCCGAGCCCATTATACTTTTTTGAAATAATTGAAGCAACTAAAAAGGGTGCGAAGGACATTGATGGAAAGAGTGATTTAAAATTCACTTGGATTTATGAAGGACAGGATATGTTTTCAAACCCTGATAGTGCAGTAAACAAATTATACGATGGTGTGTATGTTGCAAAAGAGTTATGGGACTTATTAAATGCTGGATACAAAGTAAAAGGCACTACTAAAGATGGTGTTGTAAAAGAGTTTAACACTTCAGGCGAGTTTTTAGCATTTTGTTTTTCAAACAATATGAAGGTGGTGTAATATGCAAACATTAAATGAGTATATTAAAGAGTATAGAGGACTTAAAAAGATAGACATAAAAAACTTATTAAATGGTGTAAAAGATGCGAGAGGCATAAGTGAAAACATAAACTTTGACTTTGACCACATAGGATTTGATAGAGACATTGGAAGGACATCATTTGAAACTACGAGTGAGAATAAAGATTTTCATTTTGAACTAAGTAAATTTTTAATAAGGTTATTAAGGCATATAGATGTTGATGACAAGGATGCACTTACACTTGGTTATAGATTATTTGTTAGAAGCAGTAAAGATAATTATAAACTTGAAGACTTATTAACAATAATAAATGAGAAGGTGGCATAATGAAGATTCAAGATTTTAGAGTTGAAACCGACAAGTTTGTGGAAGGTAAAGTAACTTATACTAAAAAGTTTAGAGATAAAACGGAGTTAATAGTTATTTTATCAACCTGCAAATCAGATAGAAGTAATAAGAAATCACTAATGAATTTATGGGTCGATAGTGGATACTTGAATGAGTTTATTGATGAGTGGATAGGCATAAGCACTTATTACACTGACAAAGATGGTAATTGCTCAGGTTCATTTAATCCACAACTTATATTTGATAAGAGACCAATTATTGATTTCAAATGGTTACTTGCCGATACAAAAGAGAATAGACAAAAGATACTAAAAGAAGTAATAAGAATGTATCAAGAGAACATAAGATTAAAGACGGCAAGTAGTAAATAATAGCGATAAGATATTTAGATAGATTCCTTTCTTTTTAAGGGGAGTTAGTGGCAACACTGCTCCTCTTTTTCGTGGAGATTTTATGAGTATATTAAAGAATTTTTTAAGCATTTTTAAGTCAAGAGACAAACCACAAAATAGAACCCCAGGTTCAGCATTTAGTTTTGTGTTTGGTGGCACAGTAGCGGGAAAGAATGTATCAGAAAGAAGTGCAATGCAGATAACGGCTGTTTATGCATGTGTGCGAATTCTTGCTGAATCAGTCGCATCACTTCCACTACATTTATATAAATACAATGCTACAGGTGGAAAAGTGAAAGCAATAGAGCATAATCTTTATCATTTACTTCATAGTGAGCCAAACCCTGAGATGAGTTCATTCGTGTTTAGAGAAACACTTATGACTCATATTTTATTATGGGGCAATGCTTATGC
>JAFXWR010000122.1 GCA_017542725.1 Lachnospiraceae bacterium
GCTATTTAATGAAGATCAAGTTAGTGATTTGGTAGTTGATGACATTGGAAGAACAATTAAAAGACTACGAGAACATAAAAATATGAGTTATGCTCAATTATCAATGCTTTCAGATGTACATGTACAAGAAATACATAGGCTAGAGCATAATGAGAATAAAACATACAATTTGAAAAGTTTGACATTAATATGTAGAGCACTAAAGCTCCCTAAAAATACTACAATTAAGATACTTCAAAAAGCTGGTGGTTTTGAAAATACATTATTTGATAAGGCTGTTCAATTTGTAATTGAAAATGACTATGATAAAGACCCATATGAGTTAACAGAGATAATAGAAGATTATAGAAAAATTGCTGAAGTTATTGAAAATGAAAATAGGTTAATGCAAAAAGCATAAATTATATAAAATAAGTAAAGCCCTATTTATGAGATCTACTCGTAGATAGGGCTTTTTTTGTGCGAAAATTCTATTCACAATCTGTGAATAGAAATAAGTCTTATTTTATAAGCATTTTTGAAATAGTGAAAACATGATGCTTATCAAATAAGGCTATTTTTTATTGTTTTCTTTCACAATTTGTGAACAATGAAAAAGACCCGTATATGATAGAATACGGATAAATTTAATACTGCTTTTTGCTTAAGACATGTCAAAAGCAGTAGAGAATGCATAAAGATGAGACAAACACAGACGTGTAAGTGTGTTTAAGCTTTTGAAAATGCTCTCTACTGATATTTCTAATGGCATGTCTTTTTTTTGTGCATTCTCACTGAAATTTCAAAGTATCGAGGTGAGAATAATGAAAAGATTAAAAAGGACAAGTAGATTTGATGTAACTTTAAATAGTTATCTTGATGAAGAAAATCAGGCATATGTATATGAGTATATTGGACTTGATGAAAAAGGCAGAGAAGTTCCAATGAAACAAATAATAGCAATTACTGAAGAGAATATAGAAATAATAAAAATACTTGATGAATATGACCATTATGAAACACTGCAAAATCGTTATAAAAAAGAAAATGAAGATGTATTAATTCATAAAAATATTACTTGTAATGAAAATGGCGAAGAATATAGAGAGTCATTATTTGACAAGATTCCAGACAAAAAGGCAGATATTTACAATATTTTGTTTGGAGAAGTGTCGGATGATAGTAAATACGATAAATTTATGGCAACACTTAATGAAAATCAAAGGAACTTAATTTATGAGCATATAAATCTTGGTAAATCACTACCACAGATTAGTAGAGATAATGGCAACATTTCTATTAAAGCTCTTGAATCAAGATGGGCAAAAATACGAAAAAAGGCTATTAGGTTCTTTGATATCAAATGAGTTTAAGTAGGGGGTAGGGATTCTTGGTAAGTAGTAGAAGGAGGTAAGCCCAATGGATAATCAAGATTTATTTAAACTTGCGGATGATTTAAGAGCCCTAAAACTTCGTAAAGAAGTGCTTGATAAAGAGACAAAAGATGTAAATGCAAAAATTGATGAAGTGGATGAGCAATTAACTTCAGCAATGACTGAAAAAGAGTTAGAGAAGTTCACTCATCAAGGTGCGACATTTTATCTAAAATCAAGACTTTTTGCTTCGCCAATAGCTGGCAAGAAAGAAGAAATGATTAATGCTCTAAAGTCATCAGGTAACGGTGCTCTTGTGGTAGAGCAGGTTAATGCAAATACTTTGTCATCATTCATTAAGGAGCAGAGAGAGTTAAACAATTGTGAAGATGTCCCTGAGTATTTGAAAGATATCGTTCAAACTTATGAAAAGGTATCTGTAGGAATTAGAAAATCATAGTATAAGGAGATTACAAATTTTATGAGTAATGAAGTAAAAACAACTGAAAACAAAACATTCGCTATTATAGCAAATAAGGATTTAATCAATACATCTCTTACTGAAGATGTGCAAGGATTAAATTTAACATTTCCAAAAGTTAAAGTGCCATCAGGTGGTGCTACAGCTTTTGAAATAGACACAGGAGATAGTGAGAATCCAGAGATGGTAAAAGAACTACGTTGTGTCATTATTGTAAATCAACCAGCATTTTCACTATTTAAGGAAGCATACAATGGTGAGTCAAGACTCCCTGACTGCTACAGTAGTGATGGCAAGACTGGAGTGGGCGATCCAGGTGGTGATTGTGCTAAATGCCCTTTTAATAAGTTTGGAGCAGATGGCACAAAGAAATGTAAAAACAAGAGAGCGTTGTATCTTGTATTTGAGAATCAATTATTCCCATCAGTGTTATTGCTACCAACTGGTTCTCTTCAAAACTTTACAAAGTATGCTCAGGCAAATCTTTTTAAGCAAAGAAAGTTGTCGCAAGTTGTGACTAAAATCACACTTAAGAAAGCAACTAACAAAACTGGCATTCCTTTTAGTCAAGCAGTATTCACCTTTGAGAGAATGCTATCAGATGATGAAAAGCAAAAACTCACAGGTCTATCTGACTTTGTAAAAGAGTATGCAAAATCACATGTTCCTCAATCACAAGCTGATGATGATATTCCGTTTGTAGATACTGAAACTGGCGAAGTGATAAAACCATTATAAATACTTGTGGGGGCTTTGAAACATAAGCCCCTATTTGTTTAAGGAGCATTATGAAAGATTATAAATTAGTAAATAAAATTGAAGATGTAAAAGAGTACATAGGAGACAGCAAAATCATAGCATTTGACTTTGAGACAGCACCTGATGATGAGTATAGGAATAATACTGATGCTGCACTTGATTCTAATAGAGCACATATTGTAGGATGCTCTTTTTCTATTAAGGAAGATACAGGTATTTATATTCCCGTAGCACACAAAGAAGGTACAAACATAAACTACATAGACTTCTTAAATTTTCTAATAGAGTTTTTAACAAATAACTCAATTATTAAAATAGCACATAATTTAGCATTTGAATCATCATTTGCTTATGCACTCGGTATTGTGATAAAAGAGAAAACCTATGACACAATGGCGGCGGCACAGCTTACTATGAAGGGTGATTATGGTTTTAGAAATTTAGCTGATTCAGGACTTAAAAAACTTGCTAAAGAATTATTAAATGAAGATGTAACGACATTTGATCAGGTAACTCAGGGCAAGTTTTTTGATGAGCTGCATCCAAGAGAGAATATGTATGCAGTAGCATACGGTGCTGCAGATAGTGACTATGCTTTGAAACTTTATCATTTATTTAATCATTGGTTTGATAAGTGGCTACCAAAACATAGATGGATAGTTGAGAATATAGAATCTCAAATATCTGTGTATCTTGGTATGATGAAGCATAATGGCATACCACTTGATATTGAATTAATGAGAAAAAGACAGGAAGAAACTGATGATGAGATGGCACAACTGAAAAAAGACATATCATTTATTATTGGGGATGTTGATATAGGTGCAAATGCTTCAACTTTAGCATTTAAGAGATATCTTTACAACGACTTAAAACTACCTGTATTAAAAACTACTGAAAAAGACTCGGCAGCCGCTGATGA
Source organism: Lachnospiraceae bacterium (assembly GCA_017542725.1). Next base: position 3,515 of record JAFXWR010000122.1, read on the forward strand.
TATGACACTTGTTTTATTAAAAGAATATTGCGAAAAAGAAAGACCAGATCTTGTTAAATTATTTACACTAATACAGGAATATAGAAAACTTGGGAAAATAAAATCAACATACATCTCAGGATATCTTCGATACTTAAATAAAAAAACTAACAGGATTCATCCTAATATTCTTAGCTTATCAACTGAAACATCAAGAATGTCATGCTCTATGCCAAACTGTCAGAATATGCCAAGAAAAGGTAATGACCCTATAGGTGTAAGAAACTTTATAAAAGCACCTGATGGATTTAGCATTTTGTCGCTTGATTTTTCACAAATAGAGCTTAGAGTTCTTGCATTTTATAGTCAAGATAAGAATATGGTCAACACCTATAACAATGATGGTGACATTCATGCAATGACAACTGCTGTAATTTATAACACAACTTATGAAGAAGCAAAAAATAAAGATGATCCTAACTACAAAGAGCATAGGTCAATTGCTAAAAACACAAACTTTGGTATGGCTTACTCTATATTCCCAAAAGGACTACAAAAAACTTTGAAGTTTAAGGCAGGGATTAATAAAACAGTAGAAGAGTGCGAAAATATACTATCAAATTTAAAAGCAGGATATCCTCAAATGGTAAGTTGGCAAAACAATGAAAAAAGAAAAGCTCATAAATACTGTTACTCTGAAACATGGTTCGGATATCGCAGATATTTAAAAGGCATAAATTCTAATGAGTGGGGTATTAAGTCATTTGCTGAAAGGTGTGCATTAAACACACCTATTCAAGGCACTGCTTCGCAAATATTAAAACTTGCTTGTGTTAGGATTTTACAAAATCTACCTGATTACATAAAACCTATATTACAAATTCACGATGAATTAGTTTTCATATTTCCAAATGATAAAGTAAAAAAGTCAATAAAGTTCATAAAACAAATGATGGAAGTAAAGCCGTTTGATGAGTTTAATGTCCCATTAATTGCAGAAGCGGAGTATGGGCCAACATTTGGAACTATGAAGGAAATGGAGGAATAATGGACAATTTAATAATTGATATTAGTGTAAGGAAATGCGAATGCTTTGATAAAAATAATAACACTTACAAAACTGCAACAAATAAAATATTAGAGAAAGTGTATGTTGTATCAAGACTTAAGGGTGACATCAAAAACAATATCGAACTCGCTAAAAAGTACTGCAGATTTGTGGATAGCATTGCCAAGATGCCTGTAGCATCGCACATTATGTATCCAGCTATGGGATTTGATGATACAAATCCGTTTGAAAGAGAGAAGTGTAGGATTTATGGTCTTGAACTTCTAAAACTTTGTGACTCAGTATA
>JAFXWR010000123.1 GCA_017542725.1 Lachnospiraceae bacterium
AAAGAATTATCTGAAGTTTATGGCCTTAGAAAATTCCTAGATGAGTTCACACTTATAAATGAGAGAGGTGTGATGGAAGGTATAATTTGGGAAGACTTGATGGTCTATGCGACACTCTTTGGTATAGCAAAGAAGGTTTTATCCGAGCTTAAGCAAGTATACCCTGATAAGCTGGTTGAGATAGAAAAGATTTCACATACATACTATGTATCAGATATTTACTTTAGAAATTTGTATTATAGTACATATAATGCAAGAAGGGCTGCTGAGATAGCGCGTGCTGCTACTATGGCGGCACAGGGTCTTGGTGGAGCAGCATCTATTGGTGGTGGAGGAGGTTTTTCAGGCGGTGGTTCTGGCGGTGGAACAAGGTAAAAAAGCACTATATTATTTATGAAAAATGTGTTAAAATATTAAGAGTATTTTAAGAAATAAATAAGTAGGGGCGGATATAATCCGTTCGTCTGGAAGATGAAATCTTCCTCTACAAAAAATAAAAATAAAAAATTTCGGAGGGAAATTTATTATGAAGAGATTATTATCTAGTGCATTAGCACTTATGATGGTTTTGTCACTCATTGCGTGTGGTCAAAAGCAAGCAGCAACTAGTGCCGATTCATCAGCACCAGCTTCAAAGAAAGAAACTTTTGAACTCGCACTTGTTACAGACCTTGGAACAATTGATGATAAGTCATTTAACCAAGGTGCATGGGAAGGACTTGTAAAATATGCTACAGAGAAAGGCATATCTCACAAGTACTATCAACCACAAGAAGCAGGAACAAATGCTTACTTTGAGACAATTGAACTTGCTATTGAAGGTGGAGCAAAGCTTGTAGTTTGTCCAGGATTCTTATTTGAAGAGCCAGTATATCTTGCTCAGACAAAGTATCCAGATGTTCACTTCATTCTTCTTGATGGTGAACCACACACAGCAGATTACAGCACTTACAAGACAGAGAATAATGTAATGCCTATTCTTTACCAAGAAGATGAAGCAGGATTCCTTGCTGGTTATGCAGCAGTTAAAGATGGAAACACTAAACTTGGATTTTTAGGTGGTATGTCAGTTCCTGCAGTTATTCGTTTTGGATTTGGATATATACAAGGAATAGATGCAGCAGCAAAAGAACTTGGTGTAAACTGTGAAGTAGTTTATAACTATACAGGAGCATTTGCAGCTACTCCAGAGGCTCAGGCACTTGCAGCTTCTTGGTATAATGCTGGTACAGAAGTAGTATTTGGTTGTGGTGGTGCAGTAGGTAACTCTGCAATGAGCGCTGCAGAAGGAAAGAATCAACAAGAAGGTAAGTTTGTAGCAAAAGTTATCGGTGTTGACGTTGACCAATATTCAGAGAGTGACACTGTTATCACATCTGCTATGAAGCAACTTTCAAATTCAGTTTATGATGGAATTTCAATGTTCTACAATGGCAATTTCCCAGGCGGAAAGACATCTATATTTAGTGTAAAGAATGATGGTGTTGGTGCTGCTATGGATCATGCAAAATTTGAGACATTTAGTAAAGCAGATTACAATGCAGTATATGAAGATTTAAAAGCTGGAAAATATGCTATATTTAATGATGTATCAGATTATAATCCAGAGACAGCATTAAAAGAATTGTCTAATACAAAGGTTAAATTCATTGAGTAATTTTTAATTATTTATAATAGGACTCATTTTATATGGGTCCTATTTTTTATATAAGGAGTACACATGGAAAATTATGCAATAGAAATGAAGCATATAACCATTACATTTGCAAGAAAAGTTGCGAATGACGATATTACGCTTCAACTTAGAAAAGGCGAAGTTCATGCACTTCTTGGTGGAAATGGTGCTGGAAAGTCTACTCTTATGAGCATACTTTTTGGACTATTTAAGATGGATAGTGGTGAGATATATGTCAATGGAAAGAAAGAAATAATAGACAATGCGGTAACTGCAAATAAGCTTGGAATTGGAATGGTGCATCAACATTTTAAGCTGGTTCACAATTTTACAATCCTTGAGAATATCGTACTTGGTGTAGAAGAGACTCATTTTGGTTTGTTAAAACTCGATCATGCAAGAAAGAGAGTAGAAGAGATATGTGAAAAGTATCATTTTGATTTAGACTTGGATGCAAAGATTGAAGACATCACAGTAGGTATGCAGCAGCGAACTGAGATACTCAAGATGCTTTATAGAAATAATGATATTATGATTTTTGATGAGCCTACTGCAGTTTTAACTCCTCAAGAGATAAAAGAGTTTATGATTATCGTCAAGAACTTGAAGAAAGAAGGAAAATCAATTTTATTTATTTCTCATAAACTCGATGAGATAAAAGAAGTGGCAGATAGATGTTCTATACTTAGAAAAGGTAAACTAATTGCAACTGTCGATGTAGACAAGGTAAGTAAAGAAGAGATGTCTGAAATGATGGTTGGAAGAAAGGTAAGTCTTAAAGTAGATAAAGCACCTGCAAAACTTGGAGCGACAGTTCTTGAAGTTAGGCACCTTGAAGTAGCAGGTGAAAAAGGACATAAGGATAAAGTTTGTGATGTAAGTTTTGATGTTCGTGCAGGTGAGATAGTATGTATAGCAGGTATAGATGGAAATGGTCAGTCAGAACTTATAAAAGGTATCACTGGTACAAAACCGTTGAAGGCTGGTACCATAAAAATAATGGGTGAAGACTTCACTCATAAATCAATCAGATATAAAAACACTCATGGTATCTCACATATACCAGAGGATAGACATAGAGATGGACTTGTTCTTGACTACAACATGGAAAAGAATATGGTTCTTCAAGAGTATTTTGAAAGCAAATTCTCTCATGCAGGATTTTTAAAGCAAAAAGAAATCACAGAGTATACTGATGAGATGATAAAAGATTATGATATAAGAAGTATGTCAGGACCAACTAGTATAGTTCGTAATATGTCTGGTGGTAATCAGCAGAAGATAATAGTTGCAAGAGAGATGACCAAAGAGCACAAACTTATGATAGCAGTTCAGCCAACTCGTGGTCTTGATGTAGGTGCTATAGAGTATATACACAAAAATATTGTAAAGCAACGAGACCAAGGAATAGCAGTTTTACTTGTATCATTTGAACTAGAAGAAGTTATGAATCTTGCCGATAGAATTTTGGTTATGTTTGAAGGCGAGATAGTTGGTGAGTTTACTGATATTAAGAATCTTGATTTAAATGAATTAGGACTTTATATGGCAGGTGGAAAGAGAATGCCAAAAAAGGAGGTAGCATAATATGAATAGAAAAAAAGATTTCGCTCCTTTTATTTCATCACTTGCAGCAATTGTTTGCGGACTTATCATAGGATTTATTATCCTTATGATTTCTAATCCAAATGAAGCAGTGGCAGGATTTGGAACTATACTTACAGGTTCTATAACTCATGGTGCAAAAGGTATAGGACAAGTTCTCTATTATGCGACACCACTTATTCTTTGCGGACTTTCAGTAGGTTTCGCATTTAAGACAGGACTTTTTAACATCGGCGGTTCAGGTCAATTCTTAATGGGTGCATTTGGTGGCATATTTATAGGACTTACTTGTCCACAGCTTGGACCTTTTCAATGGGTAGTAGGACTTCTCTTTGCTACACTTCTTGGTGCTATCTGGGGAGCAATACCTGGAATTTTGAAAGCATATTTTAATGTCAATGAAGTTATCACTTGTATCATGCTTAATTACATTTCACTTTTCTGGGTAAATATGACAGTTAAGGGAAATAAACTTTTATTTAATACATTGAGAAATGAGTCAAAGGATATACCAAAGATTGCAACATTACCAAAACTTGGACTTGATAAACTCTTTGATGGTTCATCAGTAAATAGTGGAATTATTATTGCGATAGTAGTAGCTATAATTCTCTATATAATTCTTGAAAAGACAACATTTGGATATGAGTTAAAGGCCTGCGGTCTCAATAAAAACGCAAGTAAATATGCAGGTATAAATGAAAATAGATCAATAGTTTATTCTATGGTTATAGCAGGTGCTATAGCAGGTCTTGCAGGAGGCATAATGCTTCTATCAGGAACTGGTCGTCACATAGAGATAAAAGATGTAATACCAAATGAAGGATTTAATGGTATATCAGTTGCACTCCTTGGTGTAAGTAATCCGATAGGCGTCATATTTAGTGGTCTCTTTATAGCATACTTGACGGCGGGGGGGTTTTACCTTCAGTTGTTCCACTTCTCAAAAGAAATTATAGATATAATTGTAGCAGTTATCATATACTTCTCTGCATTTGCACTTATCATCAAGAAGTTTCTTGAAAGATTCAATGAGAAGAAAGAAATGAATGAACGGCAGGCACATGATGTTGAAAGTAAGTCGATAACTAAAACAAAGAAGGCGGAGGTATAGTATGGAATTATTATATTTCTTAATACAACAAACGTTACTATTTATGATACCACTTTTGATTGTTGCTCTTGGCGGAATGTTTAGTGAGAGATCTGGTGTTGTAAACATAGCGCTCGAAGGTATCATGGTTATGGGGGCATTTACAAGTATATTCTTCATAAACCTCACTCAAACATATATGTCAGGAAACACACAGTTATTAATAGCTATACTCATAGCAGCAGTTACTGGCATGGCATTTAGTTTATTCCATGCTATTGCAGCGGTAAATTTAAAAGCAGATCAAACTATATCTGGTACAGCACTCAATATGTTTGCACCTGCATTTGCAATATTTATAGCAAGAATAGTTCAAACAGTTCAACAAATAGAGTTTAAGAACACATTTAGAATAGTAGAGGTTCCTATACTTTCAAAAATACCTATACTTGGCGAAATGCTATTTAAGAACTCATATATCACAACTTATCTTGGAATATTGATTCTTATACTATCAAGTATAGTTTTGTATAAGACAAAGTTTGGTTTAAGACTTCGTGCCTGTGGCGAAAACCCACATGCTGCAAATACAGCAGGTATAAAAGTTGAGTTAATACAATATGCAGGAGTTTTAATTTCTGGAGCACTTGCTGGAATTGGTGGACTCGTATTCGTAGTTCCAACTTCTACAAACTTTAATGCAACGGTATCTGGTTATGGATTCCTTGCCGTAGCAGTTCTTATCTTCGGTCAATGGAAACCTAAGTACATACTCTTTGCATCATTTTTCTTTGGATTTATGAAGGCGCTTTCAAATAGTTATGCAAGTATACCATTCTTATTTGCTCTCAACATCCAAAGTAATATTTATAAGATGATACCATACATTGCTACAGTGCTCGTGCTTATATTTACTTCAAAGAAGTCAGCAGCACCAAGAGCATCAGGTATACCATTTGATAGAATGAAACGCTAATTGTAGGGGCGAGTTTCACGAGCCCAGTAGGGGCGGATATCATCCGCCCGAAAGGATGTAAAATGGATAGATTTAGTTTTTTAAGTATGGTTGATCATACAGTACTAAAGGCTGATGCCACAAAAACTTCTGTAGACAAAGTATTGAATTTCGCAAAAGAAAACCACACAGCTTCTGTTTGCATCAATCCATATTATGTAAAATATGCGAGTGAATATCTAAAAGGCACAGGTGTTAAGGTGTGCACAGTCATAGGTTTTCCTCTTGGTCAAAACACAAAGGATGTAAAAGTTTTTGAGACTAAAGATGCTATAAAAAATGGTGCTGATGAAATTGATATGGTTATAAATGTTGCAGCACTTAAAGATAAAAAATATGACTATGTAAAAGAAGAGATAAAAGAAATTTACACAGCTGTCAGCTGGCACAATAAACTTCTCAAAGTAATAATTGAAAATGCCTATCTCACTGACGATGAAAAGAGAAAAGTTTGCGAGATATGCAAAGAAGTTGGAGTTGATTTTGTGAAGACTTCTACTGGATTTGCTCCAACAGGTGCAACTGCATCAGATGTAAAACTTATGAAAGAAGTAGTTGGAGATAAATGTAAAGTAAAAGCTGCAGGTGGTATAAAGACAAAAGAAGATGTGGATGCACTTTATAATGCTGGGGCAAGACGATTTGGAGTTAGTAGAACAGAAGATATATTAAAAGAATTTTAATGATGGCATCTTAAATAAAAAAGCGAGTGAAGTTTTCACCCGCTTTTTTATTATTTTGAATATTATTTTGCAAGCCTCATTGTCTCTCGTGCAATCATCAATTCTTCATTTGTTGGAATCATATATACTTTTATTTTTGAATCATCAGTTGAGATGAGAGTTGCTTTATCGCGAACATCATTTCTACTTGTATCAATTTTTACTCCGAGACATTCAAGATATTTACATACATCTTCACGAAGTTCTTTTTGGTTTTCTCCTATGCCAGCAGTAAATGTGATAGCATCACATCCGCCAAGAGCTACGAAGTAAGAACCGATGTATTTTGCTATACGATACTTCATAGCATCAAGAGCACGCTTAGCTGCTTTGTCACCAGATTCCATCTTATCTTTTAAATCTCTATAATCAGATGATACATTACTTAATCCAAGAAGTCCAGATTTTTTATTTAACATATTCAAAACTTCATCAACAGATTTTTTTTCTTTGTTGCAGATATATTGAACTATAGCTGGGTCTATGTCGCCAGAACGAGTTCCCATCACAAGTCCTTCAAGCGGTGTTAGTCCCATAGAAGTGTCAACACATTTTCCGCCGATAGATGCTGAGATAGAAGCTCCATTTCCAAGGTGGCATACAATTACTTTTGCATTCGGTTTAAGATTTCCAAACTTGATAGTTTCTCTTGATACAAACATATGGCTTGTGCCGTGGAATCCATAGCGGCGGACAGAATATTTTTCAAAGTATTCATAAGGTATAGCATAAAGATATGCTTTTTCTTCCATACTCATGCCAAATGTTGTGTCAAATACTGCGACATTTTTCTTACCAGCTGCATTTTTTTCGCAGGCTTCTATGCCCATGAGATTCGCTGGGTTATGAAGAGGACCTAAGTCAAAACATTCACGGATTACATCTTTAACTTTATCATCAACTAGAACCGATTCTGTGAGTTTGATACCACCATGAAGGACACGGTGTCCTATGGCAGAAATCTCATCAAGCGATTTTATGACACCATTTGTAGAATCAGTTAATGCAGAAAACATAAGGTTAGCAGCTTCTACATGGTCCTTTATAGGTTTTTCTACTTTGTAATTGTCTTTTCCTGGAACTTTTTGAACTAGGTTAGAACCATCGATTCCGATTCTTTCTATAGTTCCTTTTGCTATAAGTGATTCGTTGTCCATATTGATTAGTTGGTATTTGAGTGATGATGAACCACAGTTTAATACTAATATATTCATAATTAATCCTTTCACCCCTACGATATGATTGTTGCTTCGGTTGCGCCTACGCAGGCGTTAGCTTCATCTGTGTCGATGTGCATAGCGAGAGCATAAGAATTGCTAACTCTTATGACTACATCGTCAAAGATAAGTTTTCTTTCAAGTGAGTTCACAGAAACTTTTACGATGTCACCATTTTTGACATTATAATTTTTTGCGTCGGCTTCTGTCATATGTATATGTCTCTTTGCGCAGATTACTGCATGATCCTTTTTTATTTCACCAGCAGGTCCCTTTATAGTTACAGGACCAGCGTCGTGTAAGTCACCAGATTCACGAACAGGTGCTTTAAGACCAAGAGCTCTTGCATCAGTTAGTGAAATTTCAACTTGAGTTTCTTTTCTCTCTGGTCCAAGAATAGAAAGCATTCCAGAACTTCTTTCGCCTATAACCTCAACTCTCTCTTCACAAGAAAATTGACCAGGTTGTGAAAGATCTTTTTTCTTTTTTAATTGGTATCCTTTTCCAAAAAGGATCTCTAAATCTTCTTTTGAGACATGCACGTGGCGTGCGCTCATTTCTAAAGTTATCATAATTACTCCTTCGGGCTCCGCAAGTGTTCGCCCCTACGAAATAGTATTATAGAATAATTATAGTTTTTTAGCAAGAAAAAACCGGAAGGCGTCATGCTTCCCGGTTTTCTCTTTTGGAGGGGTTTATTATATGTTCTATCCGATAATTGCGTCTATTCGACGCCAGATAGCATTTCTTTCTTGCAAAACTTTTAATTGCTCTTTTTTAGCTTCAAGTATCTCGTTTAGTCTTGCAAGTGCTTTGTCATACTCTTTGCTTTGAACGAGTGATTTAACTGAATCTTTCTCTGTTACTGTCTTTTCTTTTTTATTAGTTGTTTTAATCGACTTTCTAAGCTCTTTAATTTGTTTTAATTTGTCGCTTGAAAAAGAGTTTTTATCTTCTTTATATTTTTCACCTATTGTTTTTACTTTTTTGCTAACAGAATTGTTATATTCTCTAAGTTCTTTAATTTGAGAAGTATAAGTGTTGATTTCTGCCCTAATTGCCTTAGCCTTTTCATTATATGCTTTGGCTTCTGAACTTGTGTCAGTAGTTTCTACATATTCTGTAGTGTCATTTTCTAAATCTACATTAGTTGCAAAAACTTGCATACTGCCTATGATTAAAATGCTTATTGCTAAAAGTGCTGTTTTAAATATGTTTTTCATATTATCCACCTTTTCCTTATATTATCCTCTTGGGATTTATGAGTCTAATATATCACAAATTATAAAAAATGTGAGTGGCAAAACAGTGGTAAAATAGAGAATAAATCAAGGAAAATTAGTGACAAATCTGTTAAAATTAGACAAAATAGACGCTTTTGTATAAATTTCAAACAAAATAATGAAAATATTCGCAATTTTGGGCTTTTCTGACGCTTAAATTATTAAAATTTAATGAAGAATAAGCAGTTTTATCGCATTTTAAGGAAAATTTTGTTAAAATATATATGTTATATAAATAGCATATGGAGGGAATAGTGTTTTTGACATTATTTTGTTTTAGTGTACAAAAAAGTTGATACACTCGTTTTTTGTACAAAGTTTTAATGTGAGGTAAAACTTATGTTTAACAGTGACTTCAAAAAGCTAATTGCAACTACTTTACTTTTGAGTATGGTAGTAACATCAAATGGATTCTTTACACTGGCAAACAGTGTACAGGATTTTGTTAATGTTGCAAGCGAATCTGAGGAAGAAGAGCCAAAGAATTATCATGAGATGTATTATCACGAAGAGTATTATGAGGAGAGCATCTCTATCAATCCAAGTGATGATGCAGCAGGAGGAAATGGCGCCTTCATTGATTCAACTGAAAATTTAGATGATGAAAATGATTCAGATAATGAATCACAAGTTTTGCATAGAGAAAAAGATGAGGAGAAAGAAGAGCCAGAAGAAGATAGTACAGATGATGAAAGCATTGTAGAAGAAAATAGTGAAGCGGGTTCTGCAAGCATTCGCCCCTACGATGGGAGTTCGCATGTACAAGTTGAAAGTGAAATAGATGCAGAGAGTGAAGAGAGTGAAATAAATGAAGAGAGTGAAGAGAGTGAAATAAATGAAGAGAGCGAAATAGCGACAGTGAGTGAAGTTGATGAAGATGATGAAGAGGGCTCACAAATTTCATTTGTAGAA
>JAFXWR010000124.1 GCA_017542725.1 Lachnospiraceae bacterium
CTGCTACAACAGATATAAACTCAAATAAAAAACAATAAAAAATACACAACTTTAAAGAAAAATTAAAAAATAGAAAGGCACTTGATAAGATAACTATCGTGACGACTGGTTGTCATGGTCTCTGTGCTCTTGGTCCTATCATGCAAGTTTATCCTGAAGGTATATTTTATACTGGTGTTAAACCTGAGGATGTTGAAAGAATAGTTGATGAGCATATACTAGGCGGAAATCCTGTTAAGGACTTAGTTTATAGTGAAACTATAAAAGGTGATAAGTTTGTATCAGTAGAAGACACCAATTTCTTTAAGAAACAAAAAAGAATTGCTCTTCAAAACTGTGGAATCATTGACCCAGAAAAAATTGATGAGTACATTGGAACAGGTGGATATCAAGCACTTTACAAAGTTCTCACAAGTATGGATCCTGATTCAGTTATAAAAGAAGTATTAGACTCTGGTCTTCGTGGTCGTGGTGGTGCTGGCTTCCCAACAGGTAAGAAGTGGGCACTTGCTCGCCCAAATAAAGCAGATCAAAAGTATGTGGCTTGTAATGCAGATGAAGGTGACCCTGGTGCATTCATGGATAGATCAATTCTTGAGGGCGACCCACATTGTATATTAGAAGCTATGGCAATAGCGGGATATTCAATTGATGCTACTAAAGGATTTATATATGTTCGTGCAGAATATCCTATAGCAGTTGATAGATTAAATATTGCAATTGCTCAGGCTCGTGAATATGGATTACTTGGCAAAAATATTTTTGGTACAGGTTTTGATTTTGATATAGAACTTCGTCTTGGTGCTGGAGCGTTTGTATGTGGCGAAGAGACAGCACTCATGGCAAGTATAGAAGGTAAACGTGGTGAGCCACATGCTCGTCCACCATTCCCTGCATTAAAAGGTCTCTTTGATAAGCCAACAGTTTTAAATAATGTAGAGACTTATGCTAATATCCCTAAAATAATTAATAATGGTGCTAAGTGGTTTAAATCTATGGGAACTCCTACATCACCAGGTACTAAAGTTTTTGCACTTGGTGGAAAAGTTCACAATGTAGGTCTTGTAGAAGTGCCTATGGGAATCACACTTCGTGAAGTTATAGAAGATATAGGTGGTGGCATACCAGGTGGCAAGAAGTTTAAGGCGGCTCAGACTGGTGGACCATCAGGTGGATGTATTTCTGCTGAAAATCTTGATGTAAAAATTGATTATGACAATCTTACAAAGATTGGTTCGATGATGGGATCTGGTGGTCTTATAGTTATGGATGAGACTGATTGTATGGTTGACATTGCAAAGTTTTATATGACATTTATTGCTGAAGAGTCTTGTGGTAAGTGTACTCCTTGTCGTATAGGTACAAAGAGAATGCTGGAAACACTTGAGAGAATTACAGAAGGAAAAGGTGAAGAAAAAGATTTAGTTGAACTTGAAGAGTTAGCTGACTACATAAAAGATAATGCACTATGTGGACTTGGACAAACTGCACCAAATCCAATTCTTTCTACAATGAAAAACTTTAGAAAAGAATACATAGAGCATATTAAAGAGAAAAAATGTTCTGCTGGTGTTTGTAAGAAGTTATTACAATATAAGATTGACGCTGATAAGTGTAAAGGTTGTACGCTCTGTGCAAGAAATTGTCCAGTAAACTGTATAACAGGTACACTTAAGATGCCACATGTAATCGATCAAAGTAAATGTATCAAGTGTGGAACTTGCTTTACTAATTGTAAGTTTGGCGCAATAACTAAAGGATAGGAGGTAGAGGAGATGAAGAAAACAACGAAGAAAATTGTTGCTAAGAAAACTACTAAGAAAGTTGTTGCAAAAGGAAAAACTACAAAAGCTAAAGCTACAAAGGCAACTACTAAAAAAGTAGATAGCAAGGTTCAAAATAAAATGTTAAACATCAAAATCAATGGCATAGATTATAAGGCTCCTGTTGGTTCAACTATCCTTGATGCATGTAGGCTCGCAAATATTGAAATACCTACATTATGCTTTTTGAAAGATATAAATGAAATAGCAGCTTGCCGTATATGTATGGTTGAAGTTAAAAATGCAAGATCTCTTGTAGCAGCCTGCGTATATCCTATAAATGAAGGAATAGAGATATTTACAAATACAAAAAGAGTAGTTGAGTCAAGAAAGAAAACTATAGAACTTATACTTTCAAATCACAGAATGGATTGCTTGTCATGCGTTCGCTCTGGAAACTGTGAACTTCTTGCACTTGCTCGCGCAAATGGAGTTGATGATACAAAATATCAAGGTGCTAAAACACCTACTAAGATTGACGATTCTGCAATTCATCTTATAAGGGATAATTCAAAGTGTGTACTTTGCCGTAGATGTATAGCAGTATGTTCTAAATATCAGTCAGTTGGTGTTATAGGAACTAATAATAGAGGATTTAAGACTATTGTAGGTAGCCAATTTGATATACCACTTGGCGAGACGTCTTGTGTGCACTGCGGGCAATGTATTAATGTCTGTCCGGTTGGAGCACTCTATGAGAAGTCAGATGCTGACAAAGTGCTTGATGCAATAAGAGATCCTGAAAAGTTTGTAGTTGTGCAAACTGCACCAGCGGTTCGTGCAACTATAGCAGAAGAGTTTGGTGCACCTATAGGAACCAATGGAGAAGGTAAGATGGTTGCAGCTCTAAGAAGAATTGGATTTGATAAAGTATTTGATACAGATTTTGCTGCAGACCTCACAATCATGGAAGAGGGAACAGAACTTATAGAGAGAATTAAGTCAAAGAAGGCAGTTCTTCCTATGATTACTTCATGTAGTCCAGGATGGATTAAGTTTATAGAAAATTATTATCCAGATTTATTACCACATCTATCAACTTGTAAGTCACCTCAACAAATGTTTGGTGCTACGCTCAAAACTTACTATGCACATAAAAATAAAATAGATCCAAAGAAGATAGTTTCAGTTTCTGTTATGCCATGTACAGCAAAGAAATTTGAGATTCATAGAGAAGACCAGTCAGCAGCTGGAAAAGGCATGCCAGACCTTGACTATACTATGACTACAAGAGAACTTGCTCGTATGATAAAAAAACTTGGAATAGATTGGTACTCACTTCCTGAAGAAGAGTTTGATAGCCCTATGGGAACTGATACTGGAGCAGCTGTAATATTTGGAGCATCTGGTGGAGTTATGGAAGCAGCATTAAGAACTGCTGCTGAAGTGCTTGCTGGTAAGAAGATGAAATCACTTGATTATAAAGAAGTTCGTGGCATGAAAGGGATAAAGGAAGCATCTTATACTATAAAGAAAGGTCTCACAGTAAAAGTTGCTGTAGCATCAGGAACTGCAAATGCAAGAGTATTACTCGATGCTATAAGAGAAGGAAAGGCAGATTATCAATTTATTGAAATCATGTGTTGTCCAGGCGGATGTATAAATGGTGGAGGACAACCACAAGTTTCTGCTCATATAAGAAATACAGTCGACTTTAGACAAAAGAGGGCAGAAGTTTTGTATAAACAAGATAAGAGCATGAAGCTTAGAAAATCTCATGAGAATCCAGATATTCAAAAACTCTATAAAGAGTGGTTTGGAAAACCAGGTTCTGAGAAAGCACACCATGCGTTACATACATCATATGTAAAAAGAGACTGGACTTAATAAAAATGTAGGGGCGGATATTATCCGCCCCTTTAGATTGAAATAGTTAATAAATAAGTCAGTATGCCGAGGGTATGGTGGCTTTTTTATTTATAGCGATGACTAAACTTTAGAGGAAATTAGGCGCTTGAAACCTACATAAACAACCTGAAAGCAAGTAAAAATAAAATAACTGGCTTTGACGAAGGGTTATTTTATGCACTGGTGGACAGGGTAAAAGTCAATAAAGATGGAATATCAATAATATGGAAAGATGGGACTGAAGGTTAAAAAGGTCTCATTTTTTTATTGCAAAATTTTGTTATTATGTTGTATAATATAAATGCCGAAGTTAACATGTCAGGTCGTCGTATGACGGCACTTATTAATGGAGGTAACGAATAATGAAAACTATTAATAAAGAATTGTTTATCAAAAACATAGATATAATGATAAATAATTCTTCAAAAGGAGCTTCAGGATTTTGGTATGACACAGAAGATTGTTGCGGTAATCCTGATGTTTTTGTTGCGATTAAGAAAGGACTTGAGGAACACAAGTCGGTTTACTTAGAACATGACATCTGCCCTTGGAATAGGGATGTCATGTACGGAAACAAAAGAGGAAGTATCCAGTCTGGATGCTTTCATTCTTGTGGCTTGAGAGATGCAAAGTATTTATCTCCAAAGCTTCTAAAAGACATTCTGTTAAGGTTTAAAAAACGATACCTAAATGGTGAGTATGAAATTCATAAGAAGTATGATTGCAAAGTTGAATTAAAGCCATTATTGACAGAAGGTGAATCTAATTTTATCAAAAAGCAACAGCACTTAGAACCAATAATTGAAAGAAAAAAGAAATTGAAAGCAGCAGAAAAAGCTATAAAAATGAATCCTAATGATGAGATATGGATTAATATGCTTGGGGCATATTATGGTACTAACACAGTACAAATGTTATATGAAGGTGGCAGTATTGATTTCTCAAAAGAGTTTGCAAAAGGTATAGTGGGAGCTGAGAATATAACATATGATGAGTGCCTTGACTTACAATGGAAAACAAGAGATAAAAAGAAACATTCAGCATTTCAAGCTCTATATTATAATATTCCATTAGGTTTTAAGGGGCAAATTGAAAGAAAATCAAATGGTCATATTTGTTTTAAGAGGATTTATATTGATGCTATGTATCAAAGCGACACCACATGTTATTTTGACAAAGAAGACCATGTTTGGATGGATGAAAAAGGATTTGAAAGATTTAATGTAGGTGATTGTGTTGAGTTTTTTGCGGAAGTATATAAATATATTAAAAAGAGTGATGGAAAGTTCATTGATTTTGGATTAAGAAATCCACAAGGCATAAAAGAAATAGATGCTTATAAATTACCTACAAATAAAGAATTAGCAAAACAAAGTATAGATGAAATCATATGCGAAACTTGTTACTTGAGAGAACACTGCAATAGATTGTTATGTATGAGAAATTCTAAAGAGAAAAGAAGTTTAAGAAAATCTATGCTAGATTTAGTATTAAAGTAAGGAGAGAGTATGAAATGCATTAAAATGAAAATAATACTTATAGCAATTGCATTAATAGTTGTTTTTTCTGTTCCTACTTTTTCTAAAAATACATTAAAAAATGATGAGTATGGCTTTTGGCTTGAAGATGACAAAGGATATTATTATATAAATACTTGGATGTGGGTTGAAATGACAAATAATGGAGTGTTTTATCATTGCTATTTTGGAGACAATGGATATATGTTAATCAATACGGTAGCACCTGACGGAACACAAATTAATGAAGCAGGGCAAGCAGTTTTGAATGGTGTGCCGATAACATACACAACCAACGCTTTAAACAAAACAGCAAATAGTTCCAAATATTTAATAAATCTTGGTGACAGTCTACAAGATGCATTAAATGTTTTACACAATAATTCTATTGATTATACTACACCAGTTAGTAACTGTGTGGAATACTATGATGATGAGGGTAAAGGGCATTTTTACTATTTTGATTCACTTGGTAAATGTGTAGTTGATATTGATGTTATTCAATGTGACATAAATGGGGCTTCTATTATGATGAATGAAAGAATGGAAAGAGAAACGGCTCCACTAATTAATCATTTCAAAGAAGGAAATAAAGAGAATTATGTGTATATGCAAAAGAATGGATATAACAAAATTTATGGCAGAGTATTTGAAAGAAATATTAGTACAAATGGATGGTACACCTTCTGCGATATAATGTTTGATATGGATTACTATGATTTATTAGATGTATTACTAAAATTGGAAGCATTATATTATTAATGTAAGGAGGTTAATTATGAAGTGGACATTGAATTATGATACAGGAGATTATGAATGGATGGATAAAAGCGGATACAGTTATGGCACAGGTGAGTACTCATATAATTTTGATAAAAGTGCATTTGAAGAAGAAAGAAGGAGCTGAAGTTTGTGGGATGATGAGTGCATCAGTCAAGAGAAATTAATATAGGAAAAAAGGGGCGGTAATACCGCCCTTTTGATTAAATAATTTATTATTCGATATCCGATTCAATAATACCAAAGTGTCCGTCTCCTCTCTTATAAGCCACACAGATTCTTCCATTTGTGTTCTCATATACGAAGAATGAGTGACCTATCATATCAAGTTGCATACAAGCTTCTTCTTCATCCATAGGTTTAAGTAGCACTTGTTTCTTTTTTACTATTTTAATCTCTGTTGGTTCTTCCTCAACTTTCTCTTCAGAGAAATTACCTTCGGCATTATTTCTCATGATAGTTTGAATCTTTTTGTCACGAATTTTTGTTCTATATTTTCTTATTTGTTTTTCTAATTTTTCAGTTGCTGTATCAATTGCTGCGAAAAGATTGTCTTGTTTTTCTGACACTCTTAATAGATTTCCTTTAACTGGGATATTGATTTCAGCCACATCCTTACCATTTTCTTTCTTAAGAGTTACAGTTGCAGTAGTCTCGTTTGTAAAGAACTTATCAAGTTTTGATAGTTTGTCATTTGCCCTATCTTTGATTGCATCAGTCAAATCCACATTTCTGCCTGTAATAATTATCTTCATATTTACCTCCGCCACAATGGTTAAAATTTAATACAGATTTAGGACTGTATTATTTACCATTATTTATATTATAATTATAGCATAATATTGGTGTTTTGTGGTATAATTAATTTAAGACATATATAAATATTTACTTGGTAGATAATATTTTTTTATGTGAGGGCTCGTAAACTGTGCCCCTACGGCAAGCATTGCCCTTACAGAAGTTAGATGATAATTGTAATTAGAAAGGATGGAAAGAAGATGGCATTATTAGAAAGTTGGCATGAAATAGCCTATGATACAACTGACCAAAAGGCTATGCAAAAGGTATGGGAGAAGTATTTTAAAGAAGAAAAAGAAATTTATAAAAAGCTTCTTTCTGATGTGGATAAGGAAGTTGTGGGTACTGTAGAAGGACTTGCAAATGAATATGGCATGGATGTAGTTTACTTCACTGGTTTCTTAGAGGGAATAAACGAGTCAATTGAAAAGCCAAATCCAGTCGAAAAACTTAAAGAATCTTCAAAGGTTAAAATTAAAATAAAACCAGAAGACTTATATTTTAATATGGTGAAGGCTAAAGCAAGTTGGCTCTATGAATTAGAAGAGTGGAAGAATATTCTTCCTGAAGAGAAGAGAAAAGAACTCTATAAAAAGTGTAAGGATGAGTTGATAATAAAGAGAGAAGAGCCAAAAGTTTATCCAAATGACCCATGCCCATGCGGAAGCGGCAAGAAGTACAAGAAATGCTGCGGTAAAAACTCATAATATGAAAATAGTTGTCATAAATGAAGAAGAAATGCGAAACATAATGAGCATGAAAGATGCTATTTTTGCAGTCAAAGAAGCAGCATCTAATTACTCTGCTGGAAAAACTGACATACCACTTCGTGCAAACTTAAATGTAAAAGAGTTTAATGGCAATAGCCTTTATATGTATGGATATGTTCCAGGTAGTAAGGCACTTGGTGTTAAACTAGTTTCCGTATATCCTGACAATCCTAAAAAAGGTATAAATGCCTGCCCGGCGACTGTGATACTTGAAAATGCAGAGACTGGTGAAGTTAATGCAATAATTGATGGAACCTATCTGACACGCCTTAGAACAGGTGCTTTAAGTGGTGCTGCTACAGAATTACTTTCAAGAAATGATTCAAATGTTTTTGCACTAATTGGTACTGGAGGTCAAGCTGAATGTCAACTTGATGCTGTACTTGCTGTAAGAGATATAAAAGAAATAAGAGTATATAGCAGAAACATTGACAATGCAAAAAAGTTTATAGAAAGAGTTTCCCCTGGTAAGACTCAAAAGTTTGTAGCATGTAAAAGCTCGGATGAGGCAATAGAAAATGCAGATATTATTACTGCTGTGACGGTGTCAAATGACCCAGTATTTGACGGCAAGAAAGTTAAAAAAGGCTGTCATATAAATGGTGTTGGTTCGTATACTCCTGAGATGTCAGAAATAGACGAATATATAGTATGTAATTCAGGAAAGATAATTGTAGATACTATGGATGGCACTATCAATGAAACTGGCGACTTTTTAAAGCCAATGAAAAAAGGGCTATTTAAGAAGGAAATGATTACTGGTGAACTTGGTGACTTAGTTGATGGCAAATGTAAGAGTAGAGAAAATAGTGATGAAATAACATTTTTTGAGACAACAGGATCAGCAGTATTTGACTTAGTAACTGCTAAAAAGTTATATGATGCAGCAATTAAGAAGAATATGGGGCAAATTATCGAATTATAATCTTTTATAATTTCTTGACATAATTAACCATTATGATATAATATGTAGGTTATTTAGCACCTCTAGCTCAGCTGGTAGAGCAGTAGACTCTTAATCTATTTGTCCAGGGTTCGATTCCCTGGAGGTGCAGCGCAAAAGGGACCCCTTATGAAGGGGTCCTTTTTGCTGCTTGCACTCCGGTAATCGAACCCGCATACACCGAGCGAAGCGAGGTGGTAAGGGTTCGATTCCTTAAATACTTATTTTGTGTTATAATTAATATATTGAATATTTGGAGGTCTATGCAATATGAAAAAATTTTTTAGAACCTTAATTACACTATTAGTTATTACTAGTTTATTTTCTTGCAATAAAAAACAGAATGTAGTTTCTCAAAAAAGTGAACCAACTTTTAAATCAACAATTAATAACATACAGAAATATGGCAATATAGTCTTAAATGGAACTGGCGATGATTTCTTAAAAAGCGGCTTTGACTACGGAGACGTTGTTAATGTAAATATTAACAATGCTGACTACGAGATACCAGTTGTATCTAACTACTCAGATGTTGAACAAGGAAAATATTTATGTCGTGTGGGCATAGATACTGAGACAAAATTGGATAGTGTAATCCTAGCAATAAATATGGGAGATTTTGCAACATCTACTGGCGTTGCTACAAAAAATAAAATTGACACTGATCCTGGATTCAAATGGGATTACAATATTGCAGAACCTATCTATGCAACTATTACAATGAAAGAGAAGGCTGGATATTATGAGAAGTATATTTCTAGTACTCTTGGTCTTAAACGATCTGACGAAAGGGCTGACTATCCAAATTTAAGCGATGAGGAGTTTGCAAACTTCCGCATGATTAAGACGTCAAATATTAAAGATGGTATCATATACAGGTCTTCTTCGCCTGTCAATCCATTCATAAAACGAAATAAATATGCAGATGCTGCTATGAGAGATGCTAAAATTAAGTCTGCTATAAATCTTGCTGATAGTCAGGCAACAATTAATGAGTATGAATTGTATAATGAAAGTTATTATTCAACCACTAATGTCACTCTATTAGACTTGAGTATCGATTTTCAAGCGAAAGAGTTTAAAGATGGAATAGTTAAGGTTATAAAATTTATTGGCGAGAATGAAGGTCCTTATTTAGTTCATTGTAACGAAGGAAAAGATAGAGCAGGATATATGAGCGCCATTATAGAGTGTATGATGGGAGCCACTGCGGAAGAAGTTGTAAAAGATTACATGATTACATATTACAACTACTATAACGTTGCTGAAAATGATGATAGATACAATACTATAAAAAGTAAGAATATTGAAGATACATTAAAAAAGAGCTTTAATGTTTATAATATTTATGGAATAGACCTAAAAAAAGAATGTGAAGAGTTTTTAATATCTATCGGTCTTACAAATAGTGAAATAGAGGCTGCAAGGAACAGATTGCAAAAATAGCCATATTTTAAGGCTATTTTGGATAGCAATAGGCATTGATTTCTTGACACAAATGCCAAAAAGTGCTATATTTAATAGGCTAAAATTGTATTGTTATGGTCGGAAACCATAGAAAAGAGGTAAAAAATGGCAAAAGAAGGAGTACATCCAAAATATCAGGAATGCAAAGTTACTTGCAACTGTGGAAATGAATTTACAACAAGAAGTACCAAACCAAGCATTCACGTAGAAGTTTGTTCAAAATGTCACCCATTCTACACAGGACAACAAAAGACAGCAGCTGCTCGTGGTAGAATTGAGAAGTTCAATAAGAAATTTGGATTAAATGGATAATTAAAATAAGGGCGATATACTCGCCCTTTATTTTTTATATTTAGCTATGAGTAAACATAATAAAAAATGTTATAGTGGTATTGGCGGCCAGGCTGTAATTGAAGGCATCATGATGAAAAATAAAGATGAGTATTCAGTTGCAGTGAGAAAGCCAAATGGTGAGATTGTTGTAATTAAAAACAATTATATTATGCTGTCGCAAAAATATAAAATACTGGGTTTGCCATTTATAAGAGGAATTTTCTCAATGATAGATTCTCTCATACTTGGATCTAAAACATTAGAATATTCTGCATCATTTTTTGATGATGATACAAGCGGTGAGAGCGAAAGTAAACTTGATAAGTGGCTAAACGAACATGTGAATGAGAAAACTATGGGAATAATAATGGGAATCATAACTTTATTTTCTGTTGTTTTTGCTCTAGTTGTATTTTCAGTTTTACCTGCAGCAATTGGATCATTATTTAAAGCAGTTACCAAAACAAATAGTCAGTTTTTGACAGCTTTCGTTGAAGGCATAATGAGAATTGTAATATTTGTATTATATATAAAACTTATTTCAAGAATGGAAGAAATAAGAAGGACATTTGAGTATCATGGCTCAGAACATAAGTGTATCAACTGCATAGAAAACGGTTGGGATTTAAATGTTGAAAATGTTTTGAAGGCAAGTAAAGAACACAAGAGATGTGGAACTTCATTCTTAGTGTATGTCATGGTAATTTCAATTTTTCTGTTTATGTTTATAAATCCACCTACGCTATTTATGAAATTTATATCAAGAGTTATACTTATACCAGTAGTTGCAGGTGTGTCGTATGAGGTGCTTAGACTTGCAGGCAAGTTTGATAATAAATTTGTAGATTTAATTTCAAGACCAGGTATGTGGATGCAAGGTTTGACAACACTTGAGCCTGATGCAAAAGAGGTTGAGGTTGCTATAAAAGCTGTTGAAGAAGTATTTGACTGGAGAAAGTTTAAGGCTGAAAATTTTAGTTAGAAGATTCATTATGAATGTTTATGATTTTGACGGAACAATCTATAAAAATGACAGCACGAGGGACTTTTATTACTATTTGCTAAGACATTATACAAAAGTAATAAAGTATCTTCCAAAATTCATTTTAGATGCGATAAAGTATAAACTTGATGTAGTGACAAAGACTAAAATGAAAGAGACATTTTATAGGTTCTTAAATAGTTTTGAAGATGGTGAAATAGATAGGATTGTTTTAGAATTTTGGGACAAACATAGACATAAGATTTATGACTGGTACTATAAACAAAAAGAAGACACTGATGTGATTATAAGTGCAAGCCCAAGATATATACTTGAACCAATATGTAAAGAATTAGGCGTTCATCTCATTTGCTCAGAAGTCAATGTAAAAAATGGCGACTATATAGGCGAGAATTGTTACGGAGAAGAGAAGGTCAACAGATTTTATAAAGAGTATCCAGATGGTGTTATAGATGAGTTTTATTCGGATTCGGATTCGGATTTGCCTTTAGCGAAACTTGCAAAGGCTGCCTATAAAGTAAATCGCAGAGGCATTATTAGTAAGTGGATTTTGTAGGGGCGAAGCTTGCGAACCCAAATAATAATTATGAAATTAAGAGATATATTAGACGAGGGAAAATCAACTCTCGCCAAGAACAAAATTGAAGATCCGGATTTTGATGCAACTGAAATTTTGCTAAATCTTCTCGATATGGATATGGCAAGATTTCTTTTTGAGTGCGAAGATGAATTAGAAGATAAATATGATAAAAGAACAATCAGCAATATAATTTCTGAATTTGATGAACTTATATCTGCAAGAGCACAGCATTTTCCGCTTCAGTATATTTTGGGCGAATCATATTTTTGTGGCCTAAAATTTAACATTGGTCAAGGTGTACTTATACCAAGACAGGACACAGAAATACTTGTTGAAAAAGTAATTGCAGACAATCAGGATAAAAATAAATTTATTCTCGATATGTGTACAGGTTCTGGTTGCATAGCAGTTTCACTTGCTGCACTTGGCGATTATAAACTTGTAGTCGGAACTGATATATCAGATGAGGCTTTAGAGATTGCTGCAAAAAATGCTGACGTATTAGTTCTTGATAGGAGTCTTGATGATGAGATGAGTCAACATATATACTTTTTACAAAGTGATATGTTTGACAATTTGGAAAAGATTAAAGAAAAACTTGGTATAGAGTCATTTGACATTATAACTGCAAACCCACCATATATTAGGACCGACGAAATTAATAAACTACAAAAAGAGGTGAAAGACTTTGAGCCAAGGCTTGCACTTGATGGTGACAAGGATGGACTTAAATTTTATAAGGCTATAGCAAAAGAAGCAAAGAATTATCTAAATAATAATGGAAAAATTTATCTTGAAATTGGCTATGACCAAAATGAGGATGTCAAAAAGATATTTGAAAAGGCTGGTTATACCCATATAGAAACGGTAAAAGATTTAGGAGGAAATGATAGAGTTATTATATTTACTATATAATATAACTTTGTTATAATTTATAAAATGAATAGCAAACTTACAACTTTATATAAGCATTATGAAGAGATAATGCAAGAACTTAGTACCGATGTAGTTGCAAAAGATATTGACAGATATACTAAGCTCATGAAAGAACAAAATGATCTTGAGCCAATTATTAAGGCGTACAAGGCTTATTTGGATGCTGAAAAGATGGAACAAGATTCTTTAAATATTATAGATACTGAGTCTGATGAAGATATGCTTGCTATGGCAAGAGAGGATCTTGCAAATGCTAAAAAGGAAAAAGAAAGACTTGATGAAGAAATAAAAATATTACTCATACCAAAAGACCCAATGGATGACAAGAATATCATTATTGAGATAAGACAAGGGGC
>JAFXWR010000125.1 GCA_017542725.1 Lachnospiraceae bacterium
ATGATACTCTTTGTATACTAATTTACTAAATTTTTTTATAAACACCAAAGTCTTGATAATTTAACTCATTTGATAACTATCTGGTTTATTAGATTTTTCAGATTCTTTTAGTAGTGACTTTATTTCAGCTTGCATTTCATCTACGAATGCTCTTTTTGTTGCTTCCTCTACTGTTTCACTAAGCCAATCAGAATCATCTCTGACACGTGATAAGTCCACTTTTTTGGGGGGGATATATTCTATATTCTCTAATAAAACACGACTGGGTCTGCAATTCCATATTTCCTTTTCCCCATTCTTAATGAGCCTAACATTTCTATCTATTTCTTCTTTACGCATCTTTTCTAAGCCTTCAACATATTTTTTCATTCCTTCAGGATCGTTTGTGGGGACTTCTTTTTCAATCCATGGTTTATAAGCTTGGTATTCAGGAATTACTTTATAAGCAGCCTTTTTTAGATTTTCTACCATTTGTTGACGGACTTTTTGAGTCGCTGATTTTGGTAAGGTATCCATTAATGTAGCCATTGCGAACCCCATAACCAAAGTGCTTGTTTCCCATGGGCATAAGTTATTAGTTAAATTTTTATGATACAAATAATCAATATGAGTAAACCCACCATTCTTAGGGTCAGCATCATAAAATACATTTTTATGTTTAGGTTCAAGTCCAATATCAGCTTTTAGTAATTCAGAAGTTGCGTACACCATGTCTTTGATGTGTTCGTAAGGTACACCATTTACGATATGCTGATCCGTCCCTAAATACTGAATCTCTGGGTAGTTTGCTAAATCTGCTATAGCCTCGTCTTCAACAGAGTTCATATCTCTATATTCAGTACATGGCTTCCCTTTTGCTTTTTCTTCTAACACCCAACAAATAGATTTATCTCCCTCAATTTCATCTTGTGTTTCCAAAATCCTACAAATGCAAGGGACTCCTTCATCAGCTAGTGCATCAATTTTTTCTTTCACTATTTTGATGTCACTTCTTGCTGTACCATATTGAGCATAGTTTTTGTATTTTACTAAAACTACGTTATCTTCATCAAAAATATAACAAGGGCTACCCCCAACACTTTTATTTTCTAGTTCCCCTGATTTAACTTTTTCTATATATTTCTCTATATCGTATTTTTTCATAATTCGCGCTCCTACTTCTTCTCAAATTAAAAAGAGCTAACGCTCTTTTTGGGTGCTTTTTATTGTTAAGCACAGACGGTTGGTTTTTTGAATATAATTGTGCAAATTAAATCAATAAGCCAACAAATGGCACTAAATAAGATCCACAATATGCCGACAACAATCATAAGCACATCACCTTTTTGACCACCTTTTACCAAACGATATACGGCGTATACCAAGTTTAGTACTGGCAAGCATAAAATAATTTTAGCCCAAAATGGTAGGTCATCCATAGCGCTAACAAAACCATTTTTCTCAGCCATAAATTTTCCTCCTTGAAAATTATAACTTCATTATAAAACAATTTTTTCCAAATGTCGAATAAAAATGCTAAAAATTTATAAAAATTTTTGAAAAATTTTTTTGCCAAGTATTGTTATGTTATTTTTTTTCATAACTTTGATAAAACTGGTTGACAATATGGTTTTAAATATGCTATACTGTCTAAGCAGTGATGCGATATTTTAGTGCGTTAGCAGAGCATTAATTAATCATGTATTGCATCCTTGGTAAATTGATCAATTCAGCTTGGAGAGGTACTCAAGTGGCTGAAGAGACGTCCCTGCTAAGGACGCAGTACGGGAAACCGTAGCGAGGGTTCAAATCCCTCCCTCTCCGCCATTCGAAACTGATAAGAACACCTTGTCAGTTTTTTTTTATGTTATTTATATAGAAAATATCCTTATTCATCTTTGCTTTTTGTTGTGTCTGTTGTATCATAGTTTTCGTATTTATCAACGGAAAAAATTATCGCTTAAACAATTAAATATATTTTAAAAAGACTAGGTTTTAAATGTAAATCAATTAAATGGTTTATGTTTAACCTGGTCTTTTTTTATTTTAAAGTCAATATTTTTTTCTTATCGTTGACAAATACTTGAAGATACCCAATTAAAAGATTTTTGCCAAACTATGCTACTTTGCCACTGCCAAAAAGGCAAATCTAAATAAGGAGGTTATAAAATATGACAAAAGAAGAAATTGAGTTTAAAAAATACTATTTAAAAGAATTTAGTTTCTTTGATGGCGAATGTGATATTACATTCAACATTGTTGCTATCAACTTTGATAAAAAGGTTATAGAAGTTGCTGTTACAAATCGTGGAAAGATAAGCGTTATTGAATACGACTTATGCCAAGATAAAAACGGCAACTTTTATTTCATTTATGGAGTTGATAGAAATGAAATCGCTATTGACGATTTTGAAAAAATTGAAGATTAAGGAGTTATACAAATGAAACAGATTTTTAAAAATGTAGTGTTTGATGAAATTAAAAACACATTAGAAAAATTTACAAACAAGAGTTTATATCAATGCCCTAATTGCGATTGCATAAATGAATGGGATGATACAAATTACAATCCAGAAGAAAGCACTTACACTTGCCCTAAATGTAGGCACACTTTTGATGAAAATGATTTACAAGAAGTTACTTTATTAGATTACATCACAGATTTATTTATCACATATAAAGGAGAAAAAGAAAATGACTAAATACGAAATAAATGAACAAATTGCAAAATCTGCAAAAGAATTAAATAGTTTTGACGACTATAAAGCCAATTCAGCAACAAACGAATACAACAGTTATTTAAACGACTTTGAACAAAATGTAAATGAACTTATGGCTAAACATCCAGAAAATTTAAACGAAGAAGCATTACAACTTATTGAGTATTATAAAGATAAGTATTCAAAGAAACTTGCATTTGCTATCAATAAATCAAATAGCATTGAAGCTATGATGCCAAGCATTATGATTTCTGGTGGTGGAAATTTCAATTT
Source organism: Lachnospiraceae bacterium (assembly GCA_017542725.1). The sequence goes on from JAFXWR010000125.1 coordinate 2,973, forward strand.
TAGAAAGAAAGAAAAACAAAATCGAGCAAGAGAAAACTTTTGGAATGAATATGGAAACTTATTTAATGAAGATAATTATTACTATAACAAAATAAGAAATATCATTCTGAATAAAGTTATTTACTCTGATGATGCTATGGTTATTGAAAAGTTAGAAGCAAAAATAGACAACCTAAAAGAATTACAAAGCAAAATGAAAGAAGTTAATGCTTATTATAAAAAGAATAAAACTTTAAAAGGTTGTGAACTTTTGACCGAAGATGAAGCAATAAAGATTATGAACAATATACAATACCATTCTTGGTATCCTGTTCCATTTGCACCATTTGAACTAACTAATAATAACCAAAATATCCACCGACTTGAAGATCGGCTTGAAAGTTTGAAAAAATTAAAACAAAGAGCAAGCGAAGAAAACGAAAATAAATATATTCAAGTTGATGGTTTGCAAGTTGTTGAAGATGCAACAGATATGAGAATACGACTTATATTTAATGAGATACCTAATGAAAAAGTTAGAGAGTTAATAAAACATTGGGGCTTTAAATGGTCGCCTAAAAATAGTGCTTGGCAACGACAACTAACAAGAAATGGAATATATGCTACAAATAAAGTTTTAGAACAATTAAAGGAGATGAACTAATATGGGACAATATTATAGTATTTTAACAAAAAGAAATAACAAATTTACAACTTATAGCAGGTCTTTCTATCTATCAAATGGAAAAACTGAATATGAACCTGCAAAATTAACTGAACACAGTTGGATAAACAATCATACAATGAGTTGCTTTTCTAACATAATTTTAAGAAAACCAACAAAAGTTGCTTGGGTTGGAGATTATGCTGACCAATATGAAGAAAGCGAAACAGTTAACAATCTAACATATAGTGAAATACTTGAATTACATAATCAAGCTTGGGAAAAAGAAAGTAAAATAATGACTTTTAGACCACTATTAGTAAAGTATTTAATTTTAGTTAATTGGGACAAAAAAGAATATGTAATTATGTATGAATATATTGAAAAATCAACAACCAAAGATGGATGGTGCTTACACCCATTATCATTACTTACTGCATTAGGAAATGGCTTTGGTGGTGGTGATTATCGAGGTATAAACCAAGACAAAGTTGGAATTTGGTGCTTTGATACAATATCATTTGAAAGTTATGATGTTGAAGAAAAATTAAAAGAACAAAACTTTACTAAATTAGATATAGAATTTAAGGAGTAAAACTTATGAGAAATATTAAAGAAATTAAACCAATACTTACTGCACTATATTGCATCAACTTTATAAACGAGAAAAAAGATGAAGATATTGACAAGATTATTAAATATGCTTTTGCAAGAATTTTAGATAGTAATACAAACCTTTTAACACTTGCTTGTGCTGGAAGAACAAAAAAAGATGTAATGAAAGAAATAAACCAATTTTTAAGTGAAGATACATTATATAAAGGTGGTGAATAAAATGGCTAAAATAGAAGATTTAAAAAAGTATTTAAACTATGAATTTTCATCTGGCTGTTATACTGGTGAAGATTACAAAGAATTTGAAAGAAAATATATTAGTTATCTAAAAACAATATGTAAAGAAAATGGCTGGAAATTCGTGAGAGCATTAAAAAATCACTACGAATTTTCGGCTTTTTTAGAAGTTAATTATCATTTCATTTATGTAAGTATTAGTGATGTTAGATTCTTTCAAAATGAATGGTATAACAACATTTTGATTAGAACTGCAAAATCAGATATTGATTACACTGGTGGTTCTAATCATTACACCGACTTACCTAGTATAACAACAAATATATTAAATCTTGCAAGGAGTTAAAATGGTTATAGATAACAAATATGGCTATAAAGTATGCTATGAAGAACAAGAAAAAAATAAATTAAAAGTTCATTTAGTTACAAACAGTTTTGACTTGGCTATATGGGAAATAAATAACTATTTAAGAAATCCACAAAGAGATAGAAAAGATAATCATTTGTTAATAAAACCTATATGGCATTTATTTGAAGTCAAAACAAGTAAAGAATACAATAAGTTATGGAAAGGTTGTCCATTTAAGGACGACCTTTAATAATTTATTACAAGGAGAATAAAATGTATAAATTAAATTTAGAAACCAAAACAAAAGAACAAGAACTAATCAAAGAATACTTGCAAAATAATGTTAGTGAAATAATTGCCGACAAAATAAATAATGGCATAAAAATCACAAAAGACAATAAAACATTTGTAAACAAAAAAGATTTAGATGGTTTTATGCGTTTTGCAACTAATGAAACAAAAAAACAAGCTGAAAAAGGTGCAACCTCTGCCTGTATTGAAGATAAAGTTGTATTTGGTTGGGCTATGCACTACTTTGAAGAAGATAGCATTGAAGGAAAACTATACAATGAAGATGGAACTGAATATAAACCTGTTATAACAACTACACCTAAACCTACAACACCAATCAAAACTGAAACTAAAAAAGAAGCAACTAAACAAGCAACATTGTTTGACTTTATGGTTAATGATAATAAACAAGAAAACAATGAAAAAGATGAAGAAAATGACGAAGAAGTTTGTGATTGTGAAGAAGAAATTGAAGAACAAAAATCAAATATTCCCGACTATTACAACGAATATCACGAATGCGAATTGTCATATCCAAACATTGTAGTTTTGACCAAACTTGGTGATTTCTATGAAGCTATGAACGAAAATGCTGAAAGAATTGCAAATGTTTTAGATTTAGTGCTTACATCAAAAGATGTTGGACTTGATAGCAAAGTTAAACTTGCAGGTTTTCCATATCATGTAAAAGATGATTATTGTAATAGATTAAATGAGAAATATGACATTATGATACTTGAAAATGGAACACAAAGTTTTATCAAGAAAAAACAAACTGAATTAGAACAAATAAATACAATAGATAAATACACTTTAAAAACTATTGCTACACTACTTGATGGCAAAGTTGTATTAAAATAAGGAGGTGAAAATGATTACAGAAAGAGATGTTAAAGATATACCAAAGTATATGATTAAAAAGATAAAAGAAAAAGACAAAAAAGATTATCCAAATGGCGATAACAACAGAAGATTTTACGCATATCTAACAAAATACAATGGTGAACTTGTCAAAGTTACGGTTGCTGTCAAAAATAGATATGGAAAATGGTATTGTAAACAAGTTGCTATTCACGGTATCCACTCAAAAAATTGTTTAATAAAAGATATTGTATTCTATCAAATAAGTGGTTATATAGTTGGTTGGTTTAGCGAAGGACTTACCAAAGAACCTAAATATTGGGAAAGCGATAATTGGGATTGGAATGACGACAAATATTTTGATCCTTACGCTCCTGTAATAAATCCAGAATACGCACTAAAATTTAAAGAATACAAATATAGTCAGGTAGATAAATACCCTTACTGCGATATATTAAAATA
>JAFXWR010000126.1 GCA_017542725.1 Lachnospiraceae bacterium
AGATGATAGTAGATAAAGAGATGTGGACAATGCCAAGTTATGGAGATTTACTAACAGAAATATAAAAAATAGGTCCTATTATGGACCTATTTTTAATTTAACAAATTATAAATACTTATAGTGGTGAGTTTAAATCTATTTCTAGTAGTTTTTCCTTAGAATTGTAATTAACACCAAATTTTTCGCCTTCAGCTCTTTTCTTTGTTGCTTTTGCAATTTCTTTAATAATTGATTTGTTACAAATCCTTATAAACGATTTCCCTATTGAAACTTTATTCATAGCATCTTCAGGAAAAGTTTTTTTGTCTAAGTCTTCTTTAGTTACTACTTTGATACCGACTTTCTTATTGTCATAATCTATACCAACTACACACCATTTTGCACCTTCAAAAAGACTGATGCAGGGTACATTTAGAGTGATATTTCCGGCGTAAATAGTAGCAATCTTATTAAAAGAGTTACCCTTAACCCATTTATACATATAACATGCCCTCTATGTTATTATTTATTTAATTTCAGTTTCTCTATAATATCATATATAAAAATAATATTCAAGTATTTTTTTGAAAAAAAATGAAAAAAAATATCAAAGTAATTGCTTTATTATGTATGTGTAAATTGACTTCGCCTTTTCCTTCCAGTTTTCACACATAGTTATTGCTGCATCCGCTGTAGGGACATCCATCTCTATCTTAAAAGTCTCATCTTTATTCTCGTTGATTTCTAAGGAGATTTTGAAACTATTTGTGTTGTTGTCCGCATAGTTAGCACTAATAATAGACTCTTCTTTTAGTTTAAACCTATTTTCTTTTAGATAGTTATCTAGTTCTTGTTTGTGTTCTGGTGATATATCATTGATATAGATATCTAGAGCCTCTGCTCCGTCATCAGTAGCCTTATAGAAGACTGAAGTTTTTGTTTTATACTCTTCGATAAGCTTGGTGTCGACCAAATCAGCTAGTATATTTTGAAAAATAATGAACGATGTGTACTTATCAAGGAAAAAATTGCTTAAATTCTCGTGATTTAGAGAAAAACTGACATTTTTAAGCAGATATAGAATCATAAGTTTGATTTCGTTTTTTGGGTCATATGTTGACATTTCGCTTATTATAGAACAAAATACGATTTTTTTCAATACTTGAAAAAAAAGCCTTATTTAGATATAATTAAGTGTTATGCAATATAATAGGGTTGTGTCATTATCAAATGGCACATGTGTTAAAATTGATAATTCACTGACATTTCGTGTGAAATCAATCGCTTTTGAGTTGGAAAAAGACAAAAAGTATGAAGATCATATCACGATTTCAAATGTCAGAGAAGTTTTAATGGATGGAAATTGCTATTCAGATAATAATAGGGTTATTATAAAAAATCCAATTATAAAAGAAAAGCAAGAAGACTTAACTTTCACAATTAACACACAAGATTTGGAAGATGGAGATGTTATAAAAGGAAATATTTCAATAATATCAAATGTTGGAACGGCTAATATACCTTTTGAATATAAAATTATTGCTAACAATATAAGTAGAGCAATAAATAAGCTTGAGTCAATTACTGATTACTATGATTTGATGTGTACAGATTTTTCCCTAGCTTGTGCTATATTTACAAATGAACTATTTGTTAAGGCACCATTTATGCAAGATGAGTTTACTATGAGCCTTTATTATGGACTGGCGAAAGGAACTAATATAAATATTGCGATTATTGAGTTCTTTAAAGCATTTGAAATAGATATCTCTAAATTATTTTCAAATGTAGACGATGAAATAGCAAGAAGATATATTGATGATACCTTAGATAATATTGACTTAAGCAATATAAGTGCAGACAGTCGATTAAATGCTATATTGACAGCTGATGGAGAAGAGTATAAAGAGCAACAAATAAATAACGAAATATTGAATGAAGCAATTACATTAGTTGATATGATAAAAGATAAAGAACTTTTGACCGTACTTGCTTCAATGTGTGTAAGGAATAATTTTACAGATGAGCTATCGTTTAGAATATATTTAAGAGTAATAGAGAAGGGTTCAAATATTAATGGAATATACGACAAGTTCTTATTGTCTATCCCTGAAGATTACGAGTATAAACTACCTCTATATATTTACAGGTATTATTTTGATGATAAAAATTATTCATTTGATGATAAAGCGAAATTATACGAAAATATAATTGCTGCATTTGAAGAAACAGAAGATGTATATAAGATGTATAGCAATGAAATACTTGAGTATGCAATCTCAAGAATCTACCAAAATAGAATTACTGAATCACTAATAAAAATATACAATAAAGTATTGAGTAAAAGTATTATAAATGAAAACAATTGCAATAATATATTATATTTATTAAGAAATCATAAAATTGTATTAAAGAACCCAAATATAAAGAAAATTATTATTAAGTATAATGAGACTGAGAAAGAGACAAAATATGATGTTTATAATGGAATTGCCTATGTGCCAATATTTTTTGGATCAAGACTTATGTTATACGAAGATGTGTATGGTAATAGGTACTATACTGAAGATACAACTATAAAGATTTTGTTTGAAAGAAAAGATTTAGAAAGCTATATAATTGAAAATTACCCACAAAAAGATATCATCGATATGACCAAAATCATTAAGCTCAATGAACAAGAGACATTGGTTAGAAATTATGAAGTTGATGAGATAAGAGACTTAGAGGCAAAAATCAAGATTAATCCAGTAATAAAAGAGAAGTTTAAAAAGAAAATTATAGATTTTTATTTCAGAGAGATACTTTCTGGAAATGGAATAAGTGAAGATGAAAAACTTTTTGTAATGAAATTGTTGTTCTGTAACATGGACATATTTGATAAAAGAAAAGTATTAAAAATAATGTTTGAGTGCCATGAATATGCTTATGTATACGATAAAGTTTCGTTTTACGGGATGGGGTTAGTAGAGGATAGTGATTTAGTGATGCTATACTCTAAACTCATTGACATGAATAATGAAAATGTAAAAGGGAAATTACTCAATGATATCTTTACTTTTGTGAAAAACGGAAATAGAGATGCTAAACTTATTAATTATCTTATAAATAATTACGAATCATCGATTGAAAATATGGTACTCGTAATGGATGCGGCAAATGAAGTAAATTTAGATTCTAGTTTTATAGCGAAGAAATTATTGATGATATCGCTTGAAAGCAATGATATAAATTATCTTGACCATATATATGATAATTATGATGCAAATATTGATGATAACGAAGATCTTGTAGTGGCATATCTAAATAAAAAGGCTACAGATTACGTTCTTGATGAAGTGGAAACTTCGGAAAGTTACTTTGAAAAATTAACCAAATATTTATCTAAAAATTATGATCAAATAGATTTAGTTCCAATTATATTTTTATTTGCAATTACCAAGTATATATCTACTTTTAAAATATTATCAAACAATGACTTGAGACGTATTTTGGTAAAATCAATGGAAAGATTATTAAATACTGAATATATATTCGCTTACTATAAAGATTTAAATAGACATATGAGAATGCCTTATTACATCATGAACAAAGAGTATATTGAGTACCATGCTGATAAAGACTTTGTACCAAGAGTCACAATATCTATAAGTGGTGTCGATGAAAAGAAGACCTTAGAATTGACAAAAGTATTTATGAATATATATGTAAAGAAAATCACTGTGTTTAAAAATGAAGTTATAAACTATGAAATTACAAATGCTAATGATGCTTCAAGTGGTGTGCTTGCAAAGGGAACTCTCACATTTGATGACAATTATGAGATGGAGTATCCAAAGAGTAGCAAAATGAGAAGCACTTTTGATTTTATTAATGACGCAATTGTATGCCTTGATAGAGACAATATCGAGGGGCTTAAAAAAGTTGTTATGGAAATGGTGGAAAAGCAAGAAATGTCAAAAGGCTTATTTAATATATGATTTTAGGTATTAGTTTAGATGAAAATTTTGCTTATGTAAGTAATAATGAAGACAATAATGTATTGTCGTTTCCTTTTGCTGTGGGTAGAAACTTAAACACCAATACTTGGTTTATAGGAGAAGATGCAAAGAATGAGAATATTGACAATGTAGATATAGTAATAGATAAATTATTTTATATTATGGGCAATGATGGGACTGCTAGAATAGGAGAGACTTCATATGATGCAAAAGAACTTACAAGAGTATTTTTTAGTAACCTATTGTCTAAGTTTACAAATATCGAGTATGTTACTGTAGTTATAAGACAAAGCAATGTAAAGTATCTTTCAAAGCTTAAGTATGCATTAAATGAGATATTTAAAGATGAAAAAAAGTTCAAGGTAACCACTTATAGTGAAGCATTTATATCTTATGTAAAATCTAAAGAGCCAGCATACTATAGTAATTTGATTTCACTGTTTGATTTTACTGAAAAAGCACTTACATATTATGAATTAGTTAGATATATTGATGATAATAATATTGAGTATTGGAAGATCAATACTGAAGAACACTTGGCGCTTCCGCTTGATTTATTGTCAGGAGATGCAGGTAAAAAAGTGTGTGACAAGATTTTATTTGACTTTGCTAAAAGATGTATAAAAGAAGAAGTCTATAATCATATAATATTAACTGGACTTGGATTTGAAGATGCTTCGTACTATAGAGAGTTTATGACTTATGTATGTAGTGTTGCAAATGTGGAAACCGATATAAACTTTTTTGCAAAATCTGCAACACTATTAGCACAGGATATTGTAAATAATAATTTTCCAAATAATGTCTTGTTAATTACAGACGCTAGAACTACTGCATCTATAAGACTCATAGCTACTGTTAATCATGTCAAAACAAAGATAGAACTTATAAAACCTGGCGAAGAATGGTTTAATTTGAAAGAAAATTATTTTGATGTAATATTAGATGATGAAAGAGAGATTAGGCTTGAAATTTTAAAAGTTATTGAGAGAGTTGCAAAAGAAGTGCCCGTTGCTATTAAAGAAAAAATAGTTCTTAGAAAAGATAAAACAAATTTGTTTGAAATTGGATTTGTCTTTTCACAACAAAATCTTGTAGATATAACAATTACAGATAAAGGTTTTGGAGAATTCTATGAGTCCAGTAAGGAAACTTCAATGAAGTCTGTAGACATATAATGGTAATTTATTGTGGAAAATCGAATAATAATCCTTATTACATTAAGGAAGCAGATCTAAATATTAAGTCAATTCAAGAGTTGGCATACTTTATTTATAATTATGCAATACTAATCTCAAATAGTTTTATAACAAAGAATTTGATACTCTATATTGATGTATCTCTTAAGATGCCAAAAGTTGCAAGCGACATCAATGAGATGTATAACAAAAAGGCAAATTTGGCCGATATATTAACTTATATATTGGCTAATTCAAATTTTTACAATGATGAAGAGATTGGACAATTTAGGATGAGACTCTTAAGGCTTTTATCATTACCAGAAGAAGATTATATATTGAGAGCGGGAGATAAGTTATTTCAATTAAAAAAATATGAAAAGGCAATTTCGCAGTATTCTAAAATATCTAAAAACAATGACCTTGCTTTGATGAGATTGGCATTTTGTTATGCAAAACTACAATTCTATGAAAATGCGGCAAATTATCTTGGCGAATTATATAGACATACTAGAAGTCTTGACGTGTTACGAGAAGCATATTTCTGTCTTAAACTTAATGGAACGGTTGATAGAATATATGAAATTGATGATAGCATCAATGAATCAATCTTAGCTGATTGGGAGTACGACATAGTTAGTAGAATTATAAAAGTTAGGAAGAGCGATGCAATGAAAGAGTTTGAAGATATCTTCCTCATGGGATCAAGTTATATAAAAGAAAATATTTCTTCAAACATAAAAATATGGAAGGAAAAATATAGGTTTATAGGTTAATATGGAAAAATTAGAAAAAAATTATAATCCTAATGACATAGAGGACAGAATTTATAAAAAATGGATGGACACGAATTCTTTTGTTGCAAATCCTAATCCAAAAAAGAAGCCATATACTATCATCATGCCTCCGCCAAATATAACTGGCAAACTTCATATGGGTCATGCACTTGATATAAGTCTTCAAGATACACTCATAAGATATAAAAGGATGAAGGGCTTTGAAGCTCTTTGGCAACCGGGGACAGACCATGCGGCAATTTCTACTGAAGTAAAAGTTGTAGACAAACTTAAGTCTGAGGGCAAAGATAAGTACACACTTGGTAGAGAAGGATTTATGAAAGAAGCTTGGGCTTGGAAAGAAAAATATGAGTCCAATATTATAGAACAGCAAAAAAAGATGGGTGCAAGTTGTGACTGGAGTAAACTTAGATTTACTATGGATGAAGGCTGTAGTAATGCTGTTCTTAAAACTTTTAAAGAATTATTTGATAAGGGACTTATCTATAAGGGCAAGAGAATTATAAATTGGTGTCCAACTTGTCATACAACAATCTCGGATGCAGAAGTAAACTATGAAGAGCAAGATGGTGCACTTTATTATGTAAGATATTATTTTGAAGATAAAAATGTATTAGTTGATGGTAAAAATTATATTATAGTAGCTACAACTAGACCAGAAACTATGCTTGGCGATACAGCAGTTGCTGTCAATCCAAATGATGAAAGATATAAGAATATAGTAGGTAAGTTTTTAATTTTGCCTTTAGTAGGTAGGAAATTAGAAATTATAGCCGATGAATATGTTGACATGGAATTTGGATCTGGATTTGTAAAGATGACTCCATGTCACGATCCAAATGACTTTGAAGTTGGTTTAAGACATAATCTTGAACAAATTCAAATTTTAGATGATGATGCCAAGATTACTTTTAAAGATAGTAAGTATGATGGAATGGACAGAATTGAGTGTAGAAAAGTAATCGTTGAAGATTTAAAAGCAGAAGGTTTTATCGAGAAGATAGAGCCATATAGACATAATGTTGGTACTCACGATAGATGTCATACAAATATAGAACCGATGATTAAAGACCAATGGTTTGTAAAGATGGAGCCGCTTGCAAAACCTGCTATAGATGCACTTAAAAATGGCGACTTAAAGTTTGTACCTGCAAATTTTGCAAATACATATTTACACTGGCTTGAAAATATAAAAGATTGGTGTATATCAAGGCAGATATGGTGGGGGCATAGGATACCTGTGTTCTATTGCAAAGATTGTGGTAAGATGACAGTGTCAGAAAAAGCAGTGACAGAGTGTGAACACTGTAAGAGTAAGAATATATATCAGGATGAAGACACATTGGACACTTGGTTTTCATCGGCTCTTTGGCCATTCTCTACACTTGGCTGGCCAGATACAAATGATGAAAAGTATAAATATTTTTATCCTACCAATGTATTAGTTACAGGATATGATATTATATTTTTCTGGGTAATTCGTATGGTGTTTTCTGGCATAGAACAGACTGGAAAGTGTCCTTTTGATGAAGTGCTGATACATGGTATTGTAAGGGATGAACTTGGTAGAAAGATGAGTAAGTCTCTTGGAAATGGCATTGACCCACTTGACATTATAAATGTATATGGCGCAGATGCTTTAAGACTTGCTCTTTTGACAGGAAATGCACCAGGTAATGACATGAGGTTTTACGAAACGAGAGTTGCCGCAGGAAGAAACTTTTTGAATAAGGTTTGGAATGCAACGAGATTTATTTTGATGAATGATACTAAAGAATTGCCATTTGATGAAAATGATATTGAAAAGAGAAATATAGATAATCTTGAAGATAGATGGATAATATCAAAACTCAATAACACTATAAGCGAAGTAACAAATAACATTGAAAAGTATGAATTGGGTATTGCTTTAGAAAAGATACAAAAGTTTGTATGGGAAGAGTTCTGTGACTGGTACATAGAGTTTAAAAAGGGTATCTTGTACAATGGAACAGATGAAGAAAAAGATAACGCCATATATGTATTAAAGTATATTTTATGCATGAGTTTGAAACTTTTACATCCATTTTGTCCATTTGTAACTGAGGAAATTTTTGGCAAAATATTTGAAGGCAAGTTGCTTATAAAAGAAGTATTTCCAAATTATGATTCTAAACTTTGTTTTGAAGTAGAAGAGAGTTCGTTAGAATATGTCAAGAATGTAATTTCGACAATTAGAAATCAAAGATCAGAACTAAATGTTCCGAAGGATAAAAAACCTGTTATCTTAATTGCTACAAGTGATGAAAAAATAAAGAGAGCATATGATATGTGTTCGGAGTTTATCAAGACACTAGCACTAGTTAAAGAATTAAACTTTGTGGATAGTGTTGATATTGTGGATAAGTATATTTCTCTTACTTTTGATAATTCAAATATATATATTCCATTTGAAGAATTAGTTGATACAGCTAAAGAAAGGCAGAGAATAGAAACCGAGATAAAAAAGGTTGAGTCTGAAATTGAAAGAGCTAAAGGGATGCTTTCAAATGAAAGATTTATAAGTAAGGCTCCTGCAGAAAAGGTTAATGAAGAAAAAGAAAAGCTCAAGAAGTATGAGCAAATGCTTATTTAGTTAAATAGTAC
>JAFXWR010000127.1 GCA_017542725.1 Lachnospiraceae bacterium
AACATTTTGCTGACTTAGTTATGTTAGTATTTTTTTATTTACATTATAATTTAAGCATAACATAAAGGAGGGAAAACGTTATGTTAGAGAGAAAAGATATTGTAAAAATCGGAGCCTTTGTAATTGTTGGTCTAGTCTTTATAGCAAGTGCTATTGGTGCGATTTACGTAGTTTTTTCACCTTACAAGAAGAATATTGTAGCGTCAAGTGACACCTACACAGTTAAGACATCAGAGGGTAAGTTGACTTTAATTTATGAGTTAGGTGACTTAGATTTAATGGGTAAAAAAGAATATAGTGTGGATGACGTAAATTGTAATTATACTGTAATAGACTATGAGGGTGCAAGAAAAATAGGACGTGTATATCATGCAACTATTGAAAAAGAGATAGTTTACTTACCAAAGCAGATAAAAGTACAAGAAGGTACTGAAATTTGTTATAACGCATATACTCAAGAATATGCTAATCAGGATGAAGTACAAGTATTCCCTAAATGGTTATTAACAGTTTGTGAATTGTATTGTTGTGTTCTTTTGCTTGTATTTGTAGCTTTAGTATTAGCTATTATATCTTTGGTAACTGGTGTAGATATTGATTTTAGGAGATTCAGGTACAGATAGAAAGGAGAATGTTTAGTATAAAAGAGGGTAATCACCCTTTTTAGTAGTAACGCTACAACGGTTAATAGGTCAGGCTTGGAAATTTTAAAACTCGAAGGCTGTTTAAAAAATATTTAGGTGCAAAATTTTATTTTAGATATTATTTGATATTTACTACTTTTGTATTTAGATATTCTGTATTTTCTTATATAAATTTAACGATACATATTCGTATCAATAAAAAATTTAAAATCACCTTAATAATACAAAGTAGTGTTGACAGCGTTTGTGCTATGTGATAAATTATACATAGAAATAAATTCTCATTTTTGTTATTGGCATTTTATGTCTCCACAAGGTACCACATAATCAAATGGTTATGTGGTATTTTTGTTTTGTTAATTTAGCTAACTCAATATTGACAAGGGTTTGTTAATATGTTAATATTATTTTAGTTGATAAACATAAAGGAGAAATAAAGATGTCAACCGAATTATTAGAACATAATCAATTAACTTTTGAAGAAGTTGAAAACTATATAAATAAAGGACAGGATTGTTGTGTAGTAAATCCTTGTGGTAGTGGTAAGACTTTTGTAATGGCTGCTATTATAAATAATCATTCAGATAAGACTTTTACTTTAGTAACTAAACAGAGTAATGCAAAGGCTTATTATATGAGAAAGGATGATGCTTTTTCAAGGGTTAATATTATTACGTATAATAAGTTATTGAATGATTTTAAGGCTAATGCACTTGAAAAGTATGATACTGATTTTATGTTGCTGGATGAAGCACATTATATGGGTGCGGAAAAGTGGTTTTTGCCTATAGGTTGTATTAAAAAGAGATTTAAACCAATAATGGTGGGCTTTACAGCAACTCCACAGAGATTTCAGCAACAGGGAACTAATGATAGTATTGTTACAGATTATTTTCAGGGTAATTCTGCAGGAAATTTTACATCAAAAGAGTTAAGAGAGAGGGGCTTGTTTGTAGAACCAGAGTGTGTTGTATCATATTATAATCTTGATATGGAATTAGATAAAAGAATTGCTAACATTGAGAATTCTGATATGGATGAAAATAAGAAAGGGTTCTATATTACAAAACTTAATAATATCAGAGAGCAATGGGAGAAAGAATCTAATCCAAGTATTATTATAAATAGATATGTACCTAATTATTTTTATAAAGAGTCTTGTAATAGAATATTAGTCTATTCTCCAAGTATGACTATGCTTGAATCAAATAAGCAGTTAGTTATTCCTATATTAAAAGATATGCTGAAGGGTAAGATTGTTAAGACTTATGATTATACATATAAGACTGATAGACAAGCATTTGATGAATTTTTGATTGAGGATGATTCGTATGTAAAAGTATTGTTTTCAATAGATAAAATTATGGAAACTATACATATAGATGACCTTAATATTGTTATAATGTTACGACCATCTGTATCTAATCGTATTATCACACAACAATATGGTAGAGCAAATAATGTTAGTAATACTAAAAAAGCATTGATATTAGATTTTGTGGGTAATATAGATACGTTAAATAGTGTTTCATTTGATACAGCATTGGGTACAAAGGGTGAGGTAGGTAAAGGTAATAAAAAGTCTATAAGTATTAATTTGCATCATATAGGTATATATCAAGATTTGTTTTCACAAATAGATAGATGTTTACAGCGTTATCCTGTATATACTTATAATAATTTGACGGGAAGTGCTTCATTTTTTGCAAATGTTTATTCATGTGATAAGGCAAAATTATCAGAAAAGTTAAAACTTGGCTTTGATATGGAAGATGCTATAGCTTTTTCTAGGGTAAAAGAGAAAAAGTTGAATCAGGATGTATTTGATAATAAGCGAGTTTATGAAGTAGCTGAAAGTGGTCCTGAACTTTCTATGGATGTCTTGACTGATATTGTGGCTGATTTTATTAAACATAGACATATAGTAGATGAAGATATGCAACAAGATTTATATGTGCTTGCTTATTCTAAGGCTTATTCTACACGAATGGAAGTAATGAGTAGGTTAAATAGTTCATATACTATTTGGTGTAGAAGACAACGTAGGCATGATGAAGTGTTTATGCCTTATATTGAGGAAAACTTACCGTTAAAAGAAGAGGAAACAGAATTTAAGAATGTTTATGATGAACAATTAAGAAATGGTTTTGATAAAGCTATTGCATCACGTTGTACAGAACGAGAAAAAACTGTAGTCACAGAATATTTTGGTATGGATGAGGGTGTTTCTCGTACTTTGTATGAGGTTGCTGCTTTACATGACGTGACTAGTGAGAGAGTACGTCAAATAGTAAATAAGGCACTACGAAAATTGCGTCATCCTAGTTTAACTAAATATTATAAAGATTGGGTAGATACTAGTTATAAAAAGGCAGTACCTAAGATTGAGGTAGAGGAACGTCCTAAGTTAGAAATAGATATAGTTAAACATCAGAATCTATCTGTAAAGTCTGTTAAAAAACCTGATTTGCATTATGATAATGCTACTTTAATTGAATTATTAAGGTTTTATGATATATATGAAATTGCAGATGAAATATCTAGTAGAAAAGGTGTTTACGAAAAAGCGAAAATTCTTGCAGTTAAGGAAACAACAGATTTTATGAAACAGTTTGATTTCAAAGGAATTAAAACTGTTATGTATTGGGACATAAAGGAAGTTGTTAGTGATATTTTATTGTATAAGTCTATGAAACCCAAGGCATTAAAACAAAAAGTAGAAAGTCTTGTAACAGAGATTAGGCTTAATGAAGATAAAAATGTTATGCACACTATAAGAGATTATGAGGATTATCAATATCTTAAGAGTATGCTACCTAAATAATATGTATTGACTTTGTTGACATATAAGGCTTAGTGTAGTAATATACTACTAGAGTGTTTGGATAATGTCGTTGAATGTTGAGTTCAGCGGTCATAAGAATCACCCCCTTGCCTTATAATAACATTGATTATAAAGGTTAAGGGGTCCTTTCTTTTATAGGAGACTGATGAATGTATATATCAGATATAGATATTAAGTTTACAGCCGAAGATAAAACAAATTTAATAATACATAGACGTAGCAGAGAAGAAGTGAAGTTGCAGAAACAATACTATATGAAGCGAAAGGTGTTGTTGCAAGTATTCTTTATGATATTAGCAATAGCTACATATATGTTAATGGGTAAGGCAAGTGATAACATTTGGTTTATTTTTATGTTGCTTTGTGTAATGTCTATATTTGGTTTGATAGTGATGGAATGGTGGTATTTGTGGAATAAAAAATTATTAACAAGTCCAAATTACCTAGAGATAGAAGTAGTAGAGCGTTTAAGTATAGAAAATGTGACATATTCTACAGATTTTAATGTTGCCCATTATTATCCAGTAATAGGTAAAGATACAACTACAAAGTATCAAAGTAAAATTTACCTACCTAAGAGAGATTATGATAACGTAGAGACAGGTACAATATTAAAGGTTAATATAACTGACGCTATGTTACTCAATAAATTATAGTAATTATTAAGATTGAGCCACCTCGAAAGAGGTGGTTTTATTTTTGCAAAATAATTAGTATCAAACACTTGCAATTAAACGATTTGTGTGTTATAGTACTTTTAGTAACTAAAATAATATTAACATTTTGTATAAGAAAGGTACTTGTGATGGAAGGTAAGATTTATTGTTTTCAGTATGATATAACTAATAATTTGATATTTAGGAAAGAGTATGATTACTATTCAATTAACAATGATTCAGAATATGTGTATTTTGAACTGGAAGATGATAGAACAATATGTTTGAATCGAGTAGATGTAGAAGTAGATAACGAAATAGATGTAGTAAATATTGAGGGTAGAAAAGTTATATGGCTTTATACTTTCATAGACGATATAAATAGGGCGTTAGACGTATTGTATAGAAAGATAGAGTCTGAGCGTGAGAAATTGCAGGCAGAAATTGAAGCTAAACAAAGAAATTATGCAAAGCTTTCAGATATATTAGTTATTTTTGAACAGAAAAAGAATAC
>JAFXWR010000128.1 GCA_017542725.1 Lachnospiraceae bacterium
GTACGAGAACGAAGATCTGTAGAATATCCAAACATCTCAGAAAGTGGTACATATGCTTTAACCATCTTGCCAGATGCGATATCTTCCATACCCTCTACTCTTCCTCTACGAGAGTTTATGTCTCCAATTACATCACCCATATATTCTTCAGGCATTGTAACCTCTACTCTCATTATAGGCTCGAGAAGAACTGGTGCTCCTTTTTGCATAGCATCTTTAAATGCCATAGAACCTGCAATGTGGAATGCCATTTCAGAAGAGTCGACTTCGTGGTATGAACCATCCCAAACATTTGCATGAACTCCGAGAACTGGGAAACCTCCTAAAATACCACACTTAGTTGCTTCTTCAATTCCTTCGCCGATAGCTGGGATATATTCTTTTGGTATAGCACCACCGACAACTGTTGATTCAAACTTGAATGTCTCTTCACCATTTGGATCCATAGGTTCAAACTTAACTTTACAGTGTCCGTATTGTCCTCTACCACCTGATTGTCTTATATACTTACCTTCAGCGTCAACCGGTTTTGTAAATGTCTCCTTGTATGCAACTTGAGGCGCTCCGACATTTGCCTCTACCTTAAACTCACGAAGAAGTCTATCTACGATGATTTCAAGATGGAGCTCACCCATACCAGAGATGATAGTTTGACCTGTCTCTTGGTTAGTTGAAGTTCTAAATGTTGGGTCTTCCTCTGCAAGTTTTGCAAGAGCCTCACCCATCTTGCCTTGGTCATTTTTAGTCTTTGGTTCAATTGCGATATCTATAACTGGCTCTGGGAATACCATTGACTCTAAGATAACAGGATGTTTCTCGTCGCAAATTGTATCTCCAGTTGTTGTAGACTTGAATCCAACTGCTGCAGCTATGTCGCCAGAGTAAACTTTATCAATCTCTTGACGCTTGTTTGCATGCATTTGAAGAAGTCTTCCAACTCTTTCATTTTTATTCTTAGTAGAGTTTAATACATATGAACCTGAATTAAGTGTTCCTGAATAAACTCTGAAGTATGCAAGCTTACCAACGAATGGGTCTGTCATAATCTTAAATGCGAGTGCTGCAAATGGTTCATCATCAGATGACTTCTTAGTTACTGGGTTACCATCCATATCTACACCTTCGATATCTGGTACATCGATTGGTGCAGGCATATACTCTATGACACCATCAAGTAATTTTTGCACACCTTTATTTTTATAAGATGAACCACAGAATACTGGAACTGCAGTTGATGCTATAGTTCCTTTACGAAGAGCCGCTTTTAACTCTTCAACTGTTGGTTCTTCACCTTCAAGAAACTTCTCAGTGAGTGCATCGTCAAGCTCACAAATTTGTTCTACCATTTTATCATGATATTCCTTTGCTTTTGCTTGCATATCAGCAGGAATTTCTCCTACTACTACATCTTCACCTTTGTCATCATTATATATGTATGACTTCATTTCGAAAAGGTCTATAATACCTTTGAAAGTATCCTCTTTTCCTATAGGTATTTGTACACATATAGGATTTTTCTTAAGTCTTGTCTTTATTTGGTCAACTGCTCCATAGAAGTTTGCACCAAGTATGTCCATCTTATTGATGTAAGCCATACGAGGAACTCCATATGTGTCAGCCTGTCTCCAAACATTTTCTGACTGAGGCTCAACTCCACCTTTTGCACAGAACACACCTACTGCTCCATCAAGTACGCGAAGTGATCTTTCAACTTCTACTGTAAAGTCAACGTGTCCAGGAGTATCGATTATATTGATTCTATACTCTGGTGCACCAGGTATTGGCTTATGCTCTTTTTGAAGAGTCCAGTGACAAGTAGTAGCTGCAGAAGTGATTGTAATTCCTCTTTCCTTCTCTTGCTCCATCCAGTCCATAGTTGCTGAACCCTCGTGAGTCTCACCTATCTTATGATTAACTCCAGTATAATATAGGATTCTTTCAGTGGTTGTCGTCTTACCAGCATTGATGTGAGCCATGATA
Organism: Lachnospiraceae bacterium; assembly: GCA_017542725.1. Next base: position 1,981 of record JAFXWR010000128.1, read on the forward strand.
CCGATATTACGTGTTCTTTCAAGCGGATATTCTCTTGCTTCTCCCATTGTTTCCTCCTAATTAAATCTGAAACTTGCAAATGCTTTATTTGCTTCTGCCATACGATGAACTTCTTCTTTCTTCTTTACTGCACCACCTGTGTTATTTGATGCATCTATAAGTTCTTTCGCAAGACGTTCGATTTGAGTTTTCTCTCCTCTATTTCTTGAACTTTGTGTTATCCATCTAAGTCCAAGTGCCTCACGTCTATCAGGCTTTACTTCTAGTGGAACTTGATAAGTAGCTCCACCAACTCTTTTTGCCTTTACTTCTAAAGTAGGCATTACATTGTTCATGGCATCTTTAAATACATCAAGTGCATCTTTGCCTGTCTCTGTATTTACTTGTTCAAATGCTCCATAAACAATTTTTTGTGCTACACCCTTCTTACCATCAAGCATTATTGAGTTGATAAGTTTTGTAACTACTTTTGAATTGTATATTGGGTCTACGAGCACATCTCTTTTCGCTGTATGTCCTTTACGTGGCACGTTCCTTCCCTCCTTAAAAATAATCTCTTTAAATCATCAGTACTGCATATGGTTCGTTAAGAGCCAATTGCTACTGTGTCACATAACTTTATAGAATAAAGTATGCAACATTTTTAATTTAGTCTGCTAAGTTTATTTCTTAGCTTTTGGTCTCTTAGCACCATACTTTGAACGTGCTTGTTTTCTGTCAGCAACTCCGGCGGTATCAAGTGTACCACGGATAATGTGATAACGAGTACCTGGTAAGTCTTTAACTCTTCCGCCACGAATCATTACAACGCTGTGTTCTTGAAGATTGTGACCTTCGCCTGGTATGTATGAAGTAACTTCCATTCCATTTGAAAGACGAACTCTGGCAATTTTTCTTAAAGCTGAATTCGGTTTCTTTGGAGTTGCAGTTTTAACAGCAGTACATACACCACGCTTTTGAGGTGAACTTGTGTCGGTCGCACGCTTAGTAAGCGAATTAAAACCTCTGTTTAATGCTGGAGCAGTAGATTTGAATGTTGGTTTCTTTCTGCCCTTACGCACTAATTGGTTAAATGTAGGCATCTTTATCCTCCTTTCTTATTATTTTTACGGGCTCGCAATGCTCGCCCCTACGGTCGGATGATATCCGCCCCTACAACGGGTTCACAATGTGTCGCCAGTAATCGCCGCACACAACAAAAGCCTTGTCGTAAATATGCGACAAAAACGGCTCTCCCCTTTTTAGAGAGAGCCTTATAATATTATCAAAAATCAAGGGTTTTGTCAATTACAAATAGTCAAAAACCGTATTTTGCTCCTTTTCCTTCATTCCCTTGAAGAAA
>JAFXWR010000129.1 GCA_017542725.1 Lachnospiraceae bacterium
AACATATACAACACCGTTAAAGAACTATTTGCAGCATAATATGTAGGGGCGACATCATGTCGCCCCTTTTTATTGCTTTTCTTTATCAAATGCAAATTTTATATAGATATTTTGCGAAAAATTTGATAAAATTATAAAGTAAAAATATTATAATTCATATAATTTGAGGAGAACATAGCTTTGTATAAGATTATCAAAAAGAAAAATCTTGCTGACATGCTTTGTTTATTTGAAATTGAAAATAGTAGATTGGCTAAGGCTGCCATGCCTGGCCAATTTTTAATTGTAAAAATTGATGAGCAAGGTGAGAGAATACCGCTTACTATATGTGACTATGATAGAGAAAAGGGTACTGTGACAATTGTAGTTCAAGAAGTTGGTGCTACTACAAAAAGAATGAATGCGATGAAGGAGGGAGACTATTTTCAAGATGTTGTAGGACCTCTTGGCAATGCATCTGACTTAATTGGACTATCAAAGGATGAACTTGATAAAATGAAAATACTTTTAATTGCAGGTGGACTTGGAGCAGCACCAGTTTATCCTCAGGCAAAATATTTGTCGGAACTTGGAGTTAGTTTTGATGTTATACTTGGGTCAAAAAGTATAAATACATTGATACTTGAAAAGGAATATAGAGATTTAAATTGCAATCTTTATGTTTGCACTGACGATGAGAGTTATGGTTTTAAAGGTCCTGTAACAAATGTATTGAAAATGTTATGTGACGGAAGCATCTCTGAGGCAAATTATAAAACAATAGATGGAAAAATAGTTAAAGGTAAAGACATTTACGAGAGTGTAGATAAAAAGACTTATGGTCATGCAGTTGCTATTGGATCTGCTGTGATGATGAAGTTTAGTTGTCTAACTACAAAAGAACTTGGCATACCTACCATTGTGAGTATGAATACTTTGATGGTTGATGGTACTGGCATGTGTGGTGCTTGCAGACTGATGGTTGGCGATGAGTTAAAGTTTTGTTGTATCGATGGACCAGAGTTTGATGGACATAAAATAGATTTTGATTCGGTTATTAAAAGACAGGCTCAATATAAAGATGAAGAGAGTAGAGCACTACTCAGATTAAATGAAGGCCCAACACATCACGGTAACTGTGGAAATTGTGGAGGTTAGTATGGCTGATAGAGTAAAAGTTAGAGAACAAGATCCAAAAGTTCGTGCAAATAATTTTGAAGAAGTTTGCTATGGCTATAATGAAGAAGAAGCTATTTTAGAGGCAAGCAGATGTTTGCATTGTAAAAATCCACAATGTGTCAAAGGCTGTCCGGTAGGGCTTCATATACCAGAGTTTATTTCTGAGTTAAAAAATAAAAATTTTGAAGGAGCAATTTCTGAAATTCATAAATCAAGTTCACTTCCAGCAATCTGCGGAAGAGTATGTCCACAAGAAACTCAGTGTGAAGCAAAGTGTGTGCTTGGCATAAAGGGTGAACCAGTTGCTATAGGAAAACTAGAACGATTTATTGCCGACTATGCAAGAGAACATGGACTTGAAGATAATACAGAGATTAACAATAATGGAAAGAAGGTTGCGGTAATTGGTTCTGGACCTGCAGGATTATCATGTGCTACCGATCTTGCAAAACTTGGATACGATGTCACAATATTCGAGGCATTACACACTGCAGGTGGAGTTTTGACCTATGGGATACCTGAGTTTCGTCTTCCAAAAGATGAAGTAGTAAAGGCAGAAGTTGAAAATGTAAAAAAACTTGGCGTTAAGATAGAAACTAATGTAATAGTTGGTAAGACAATTTCAATAGATAGCTTGAGAAATGATGAAAAATTTGATGCTATATTTATAGGTTCAGGTGCAGGGCTTCCTATGTTTATGCACATACCTGGAGAAAACTCAAACGGAGTATTTTCTGCAAATGAATTTTTAACTCGTGCAAATCTCATGAAAGGATTTAGAGATGACTATGATACTCCGATAAAAGTTGGAAAGAAGGTAATTGTTGTCGGGGGTGGAAATGTCGCAATGGATGCGGCGAGAACTGCTTTAAGACTTGGCGCAGAAACTCACATAGTTTATAGACGTTCTGAAAAGGAATTACCTGCAAGACTTGAAGAAGTACATCATGCAAAAGAAGAAGGAATAATCTTTGATACACTTTGTAATCCTGTAGAAATAATTGCAGATGAAAACGACAATGTCAAAGCCGTTAAACTGATAAGAATGGAACTTGGCGAGCCGGATGAAAAAGGACGAAGAAGACCGGTTGAAATAAAAGGATCAGAATTTGATATAGATTGTGATATGGTAATAATGGCTTTAGGTACTACACCAAATCCTATGTTGCCACAAAACACTAAAGGACTTGAGACGGATAAAAAAGGATGTATTTTACATGATGAGGAAACTACTGCCACAAGTATAGATGGTATATTTGTAGGTGGAGATGCAGCAACAGGTGCAGCAACAGTTATACTTGCCATGGGTGCAGGAAAAAAAGCTGCAATTGGTATACACAATTATTTAACTAATAAATAAATATCAAGGAGGATATTTGCAATGAGTAAGTCGTCAATAGCTTTTAACGGCACTAAAGAGCAAGAGAGTCAACTTAAATCTTTTATTAGTGCACATAAAAGTGATCCAGGTCCACTTATAATGATTATGCAAGAGGCTCAAAAAATTTATGGCTACTTGCCAGAAGAAGTTCAACGTATCATCTCGAAGGAATTAAATATTCCTATGGAAAAGGTTTATGAAGTTGCAACTTTTTATGCGCAATTTAATTTAGTTCCAAGAGGTAAGTATCACATTTCAGTCTGTCTTGGCACAGCTTGCTATGTAAAAGGATCAGGAAAGATTCTTGAAGCGATTGAACAGCAGTTAAAGATAAAAAATGGAGAGTGCACTGCTGATAGAAAGTTTTCACTTGACTCATGCAGATGTCTTGGTACCTGTGGACTTGCACCTGTAATGAAAGTAAATGAAGAAGTGTATGGCAAACTTACTCCAGAAATGGTTCCTAAAATATTAGCAGAGTTTAAATAGGAGGGAATTTATATGACGATTGAAAAATTAAATCAGATAAAAGAAAAATTTGCTCCTATAGTTGAGCAAAGATTGCCTAAGAATATTCATCCGTGTAAGGATGGAAAGAGAATTATTTCTCTATGTGCTGGTACTGGTTGTCAGTCATCTAAATCACTTTTAATAAGAGACA
>JAFXWR010000130.1 GCA_017542725.1 Lachnospiraceae bacterium
AAATTATTGTCTGATTATGATGGAAGAACATATAAAGCTCCTCATGATGGTGCATTAAGAACTTTTGAAATAAAAGTTGGTGATAAATTAAGCAACAATGCAAAGATTGGAACTATAGTAAATGATGCACTTATGACAGTGAAATTACCATTTTCAAACAATGATGCTAAAACTATAAGTGTAGGTCAAAGTGCTTTGCTTGAATTGCAGGAGACTGGAGAATACTTAGTTGGTACAGTAAAAAGCATCGCTGAAGAAGCACAGGTTCAGTCATCTGGTGCACTTGTCCGATATGTGACAATAGTTTGCGAGAACCCTGGTGGTCTTACGACTAATAATACTGCTATTGCTGTTGTTGGAAATGTAGTATCAATTGAAGATGCAAGCTTTGAACTTGAGACTGACGAAGAATTAACATTTACAGATGGAAATGGGATTGAAGTAGAAAAACTTTTGGTAGCTGAGGGAGCCATAGTGAAAAAAGGTGATCCGCTATTTCTTATAACTGAAGAAACATTCAACAATGTATTAACGAGTAAGAAGAAGACATACTTGTCTGCTGAAGAGGCATTGACAAAAGCAGAAAATAATTATGATGATTCAATAGATAAGTATGATGAATACTATATCACTGCACCAATTGACGGAACAGTAATTACAAAAGATGCAAAGGTTGGTGATAAAATACAAAAGAGTACAAACTCGGCAAAAACTCTTGCTACTCTGTATGATTTATCTGAACTTACATTTGATATGGATATAGATGAACTTGATATAACTAATATAAAAGAAGGGCAGAGTGTAAACGTGCAAGCAGATGCATTTAAGAATAAAGTATTTAATGGAGTTATTACAAATGTAAGCCTTGTAGCGGCAAATTCAAATGGTGTTACAAATTATCCTGTCACTGTTACTATTACTGATATAGGTGACTTGCTTCCTGGAATGAATGTTGACGCCTATGTCATATTGGCAAATGTTGAAAATGCTGTTGCTATACCAGCTGATGCTTTACAAAGAGGAAATGTAGTTTATGTATTAAATACTTCACCAACTATTAAGTCTGGAAATTATAATGCAGAAGGAATATCTGATAGAGTTAAGAGTAGGGTGCCTGATGGATTTACCGCTATAAATGTTGAAACAGGAATATCAAACGCAAATTATATAGAGATTAAGTCAGGACTTCAAGAAGGTGATGAAGTGTATGTATCAGAAAGCACATCAGGTAATACAATGAACTTTGGCGGCATGGGAGGCATGGGAGGACCACCAATGGGTGGCATGGGTGGAGGCCAGAGAAGATAAATGAGTCATCCTTTGATTGAGATGAAAAATGAATACAAGATTTATATCATGGGTACAGAACAGGTATATGCCAATGATAATATAAATTTAAAAATAGAGCGTGGAGAGTTTGTAGCTATAGTTGGAAAATCAGGTTCTGGAAAATCAACCCTTATGAATATAATCGGAGCTCTTGATAAACCTACAAGTGGAAAATATTTCTTAAATGGAAGAGATACAAGCACTATGACTGATGATGAACTTGCTGATATTAGAAATAAAACTATTGGTTTTATTTTTCAACAATATAATCTACTACCAAAACTTACATTGTTAGAAAATGTAGAACTTCCACTTCTCTATGCTGGAGTTAAGGCAAATGAGAGAAGGAGAAGGGCACTTGAGTCGCTTGGAAGGGTGGGACTTAAAGAAAAATACAGTCAATATCCTAATCAACTTTCTGGTGGACAACAGCAAAGAGTATCAATTGCAAGAGCACTTGCTGGTAATCCAAGTTTACTTTTAGCAGATGAGCCTACTGGAGCACTTGACTCTAAAACTTCAAGGGAAGTTTTAAATTTTTTAAAACAACTTCATAGTGAAGGAAATACTATAGTTATGATTACTCATGACAATTCTATTGCTCAAGAAGCCAAGAGAGTTGTGAGAATACATGACGGAAAAATAATTTTTGATGGAGATACTGAGGAGTATGCTGCAAAGTTTCAAACTCGCAATTAAAGCGATTTTGTCCAACAAAATAAGAAGTTTGCTAACTATGCTTGGTATAATAATTGGCGTAGCAGCCGTTATTATACTTGTTTCTATTGTAGCTGGATATATGGGTCAGATGGTTGAGCAGTTTGAAGAAATGGGTGTAAATAAAATTACTATTACATGTAGAAATATGAACACAAGGCATTTTGATGATAGTGACATATATGATTTTTGGGATGAGCATCCAAATTGGCTTGATGGTATTTCACCATCAGTATCACTAAATAGTGCAGTAATCAAATCAGGAAATGACAACCTCGATTCAACAAGTATAATTGGTGTATCTGAAGATTATGCAAAAATTCAAAAATATAATATAGAAGAGGGAAGAAATCTTGTGTATGCAGATGTAGCTGGAAGGTCAAGTGTGTGTGTCGTTGGAGCATATGTAGCAAATACATTTTATGGTTCGTCAGATAAAGCGCTTGAAGATACGGTTAAGATTAATGGCAAACCATTTACTATAGTCGGAGTTGTAGAAACTCAAGATGAAGATAATTTCGATGAGGGTGGAACGGATGATTTTATTTGGATACCATATACAGTGGCAACAAAGATGGGCAGGAATGGATTCATTGGTAATTATGTTATGATTTCATCAGATACTTCTTATACTGATGAGATTACTACTGAATTAAAGAGTAAATTGTATAACATTTTTAAAAATGAAAGGCTATACAATGTAATGGCAAATTCATCTATTATAAAGCAGTTAAATGAATCAATTGGAACTTTGACAGCCATGCTTGCAGGAATTGCAGGAATATCACTTCTTGTAGCTGGCATAGGAGTTATGAATATAATGCTCGTGTCAGTTACAGAGAGAACTAGAGAAATTGGTATAAGAAAAGCCCTCGGTGCTAGACAGGGAGTTATAATGCAGCAATTTGTTATAGAGGCTGCGGTTACATCTACAATAGGTGGTGTGATGGGAATAATTATTGGAGCACTGGCGACAAAGTCAATAGGCGCTATGATGGAGATAAATGCAAACCCAACTATATGGGCAGTTATATTGTCGTTTGGTGTATCAGTAGCAATAGGACTAATTTTTGGATATGTGCCAGCTAAAAATGCTGCGAGGTTAAATCCTATTGATGCTTTAAGAACAGATTAGTGGAAACCTTAAAAATATATATGGAAAGAAAGTTTAATAGGAACCAAAGGCTGGCAGTTGAACATGGAGACGGACCATGTCTTGTGATTGCTGGACCTGGTAGTGGTAAGACTTATGTGCTTACGAATAGGATCTTAAGTCTTATTACAGAAAAAAATGTCGATGCGGATAATATTTTGATTATAACTTTTACTAGAGCTGCAGCGAATGAAATGGAAACAAGATTTTTTGATTTGGCAAAGAATAATGGAGTTAGATTTAAAGGATATCCAAACTTTGGAACTTTTCATTCAATATTTTACGATATTTTGAGAAATGTTTTTGGCTATACATCAGATAGTTTACTAAGCGATGAAGAAGAAAAAAACATATTGATTGAAGTTCTTAAGAACATTAA
>JAFXWR010000131.1 GCA_017542725.1 Lachnospiraceae bacterium
GGGACGGTGTACTTAAACCCTAAAGTTGTACCTAATTTACATCAGCGGTGCAAATATTCTAAGCAGTGCTCCCCAGAATCTAAATCTTGCAGGAATTTTTATTATCTCAGCAAGTGTCATCTCTTTGCTCTCAGCTAAGACTTTTTTAAAATCAGCTTTTATATCGTTTAGTGCATTTATATCTCCAAATAAATATAGACCATTTTCATAGTGTAAATATAGGCTTCTAAAATCTAGGTTGGCGGTACCCACTACAGCCCTTATATCATCCTGCAAATAGACTTTGGCATGTATAAATCCAGGCATATACTCATATACCTTAGCACCTGCCAAAGTAAGCGACCTATAATAACTTCTATTTACATAGAACACATATTTTTTATCAGGAATTCTTGGCACTATGATTCTGACATCTACACCCCTCTTTGCCGCAGACTCAATAGTATCTACAAGTGCTTCATCAATTACTAGATATGGCGTCATTATATACATATATTTCTTAGCAGTATTAAACATATATCTATAAATCTGAAGAGAAATGTTTTCAGGTAAATTTGGATAGTCAGTATAAGGCACATACAACCCATCACTATTAGTATTATCAAACTCTCTCTTACTAGTTTCAAGATAATTCTTTACTTCGAATAATTTTGACTTTGACGCTACTTCCCACAATTGTAAAAACATAATAGTGAAACTTGAAACTGCATTGCCCTCAATTCTCATCGCAGAATCTTTCCAGTGACCGAATCTCTCATATAAGTTTGCATATTCATCGGCGATATTTATTCCACCAGTGTATGCAATCTCATTATCAATTACAAAAATTTTTCTATGGTCTCTATGATTCTGAGTGTTTGACAAAAGAGGGGATACAGGTTTAAAGATTTTTGCTTCGATATTAAACTTTTTTAAATACTTGCAATACCCTCTTCTAAAGAATGAAACACTATTTAATCCGTCTACCATAAGTTTTACTTCCACACCTTGCGAAGCTTTCTCTTTTAATATTTTAAGCATCTCTTGCCAGATAATTCCATCAGAAAGTATAAAAATTTCTATAAATATAAATTTCTTTGCATCTTTCATTTTAGTCAATATATCTTCAAATGCATCTTTGCCATTGTCAAAATAGTGCACATCAGTATTATCATAAGTTGGAATTTTTGCATGGTTATGAAAATAATTAAAGAATGACAATTCAGTAGTTACTTGTTCTTTAATTAATTCATTATTAAACTGATTTTGATAGTTTTTATCATTAATTTTATTTTTAAGTTCTTCGCTCAAAGAAAAGTCATAATGTTTCTTTGATTGTATAACCAAATCTCTCAATTTACTTCTATATCCATTAAAAAGTGTGGTAAAGTGAAGTATAAAATAAAGTACAACGCCAAAAATAGGCATCATTATAAACACAACCATCCAAGTGACTTTAAATGAATCTTTAATCTTTTTAGAATTAATCAAATATATTACTTCAGCAATATTTAGTAAGTCTATGAAAATTTGTAACTTAGTTCCATAAAATACATCCAAGAAGTGTAAGATTAAAATAAGCTCAAGAATTAAAAATATAACTATAAAAAACATTGGCGAAAAGATTATTCTAAGTATTGAGAATTTTTTTCTCCTTTTAGCATATTCACTATCTTTATTTAATATAATTTTCTCACTCATATCTTACTCCCTTTTTGCAAGTTATTACTGCCCATTCATCTTCAAACTCATAATTTATATCATTAAAGCATTTACTCTTTCTAATAGAATCCAAAACATCATTTAGTTTTTCTTTAATTATACCGCTAAGTACTAAACTTCCACCATCTACTAAAAATGACCCTATATTCCCTTGCTCAATTAATGATATCAAGACTGGAGCCAAAATATTTGCGACTATAATGTCGTACTTTTCGGATCCAACTATTTTTCTTAACTTAGAATCACATATAATATTACCAAATCCATATATAAATTTATAATTGTCA
>JAFXWR010000132.1 GCA_017542725.1 Lachnospiraceae bacterium
AGAGAGAGAGAGAGTATCTCTTGTAAGAGAAATCTTAAGAAAGGCAGTTTCGTTACAAATAACAATTGTATAGTTTGTTTATTTAAGTCAGCATTTTTGTGCTGACTTTTTAATTTGATAGAAGGGAACCTTAACTCGAAAGGTATAATTTTTGGACTTTTTCGAGGTGCTTAGAAGTTTATAGTTTAAGTTAGTGGAGGTAATTTATGAAAAAAGAATTATTTAACAAAGTATGGAGCAATTTAAAACAAAAAATAAGTTTCGTACTTATTGTTAGTATGCTTGCAACAGGAATTTATCCAGCGACAAGTGTATTTGCAAATGACAACAAAATTCAGAAATACTTGCTTGCAAATGAAGTAGAGTTGGTAGATGAACTTGTTACTGATGGAATGTTTTATTTGCCATACAATTCTTTAGAAGTAGAAGAAGGTGCTGCAAATAACAAATATGTTTTTAAAGTGAAGAGAAAGGGTGAGGCTAATAGATATGAAAAAGTAAAATTATCATTCCTTGATTCCACAGCACAATATGGTGCCGATTATACTGTAAAAGTTATAGATAAAGCACTGTTTTCTGAAAATATTCAGAACGCATATAAGTCAAAATCAATTTCAGAATATGTAAATAAATCTGATTTTGCTGAGTACAATTATTCAGATGCAATCATTGATGGTACTCTCTTAGAAGAAAATGTAAATGCAAATGATTTAGAATTTTCAGATGACGAGAAAGCACAGCTTTCTAAACAAGTAGTAGATGGATTCAATAATTTTTATGGAAATACTGATTCGTCAAATGATGGAATAAATCAAGTGGCTGATACAAATGAGAATATAGACTCTACAAAAAATGATCAAGAAGAAACAACAGTAAAAGTAGAAGATGAACCAACCACAGAAGTTGAACCAACCACAGAAGTTGAACAAACTACTGAAGAAGAAGCAGAAGAAGAAGCGGAAGAAGAAACCTCTGTTAATAAAACTGAAGATGAAAATATTGTTTCTACAAATGATAATAAAATTGAAGAAAATGATACTGGAAATGTGTCTGGATTTACTGGCACAGAAAATTTAGTAGCAGGTAACAATATTAATATCGATGACACTGATAATACTTTTGGTGAAAAAGCAAATGACAATATTGAAGACGAATCTGAATCAAAAGAAGAGTTGACAACTGATGAAGAGACAACCACTAATGAAGAGACAACCACTAGTGAAGAGGCAACAACTATAGAAGAGACAACCACTAGCGAAGAGGCAACAACTATAGAAGAGACAACTACTAGTGAAGAGTCAACAACTGAGGAATCAACAACTGCTGAAGAAACAACAACAACTGGAGAATCAACAACTGCTGAAGAGTCAACGTCTGAAGATTCAACTGCTGCTGAAGAAGAAACTACTGAGTCAGTAGCATCAAGCTCTACACATTCCAGTGAGACTACAAATAGTGTGATTGAAAGTGATGAAAATACTGAAAGTGTAAAAAATATATCAACTATTTCAAACATAGAATATAGTGATGATGAAGTAAAGGTTGAAACTAATATTGCAACTATGTCACTTGCTGACTCATACGAGATAGCAACAGGCCTTAAAAATGATAGGCAGGATACTAATTTTAAGAGAAATATGGATCCGTTAAGTATTTTAAATCCTTATTCGGCAGAAAATCCTGCATATTTGAGAAAAAACGTAGAAGTGCTTGAAGAAGAGCTAAAATCAGCATTTGTTATTTTGAATTTTAAGCCTGGTCAAGTTGAAAAGTTAATTGAAGTTACAATACTTAATGATAAAAAATATAGAGGAGAAAGACAAGTTGGTATAGATATATCAAGTTATGAAGGAAGCAGTGTAGCAGCAGCATATTCAAGTATAGCTCTCATTATAAAAGATGATGAGCCAGTTGAGTTAGGTAAAATAAGTTTTACTAAATCAAGTTTTGCACCTAAGGATGGTTATGTAACAGTTGAGATAGAGAGAACTGGAGATATAAACTCTGTCGCAAGTTGTAAACTTGATTCAATGGACATAACAGCAAGAGGTGGTCGTGATTATTCAAAAGTTCATACAGATGTAGTTTTTGGTATGGGACTTACCAAGAGAGTTGTAAAAATACCTATAGTATCAACTTATATAAATGATTCTGCAAGTTTTGTATTGAAACTTCAGTTGCCAAAAAATGTTGAGATAGGCGATAAGGCTGAGACAACTATAATTATTAAAAAAACAGATAAAAGTTTTGAATATGAGGGCAAGAAATTTAGTAATATGGATGGCAATGAGTTATTTGGTTTCGCTCCAAGTAATAGTTCTGGCGATTTACTCGGCTCTACTCCAGTTGCAAATTTTGACACTCTCTTGGGAGTAGAAACAGACTATGATTTAAACTCTGTAAAAGTTGGTTCTCCATTAAAGTTAAAAGATATGTTGTTAAGGACTTCAAGTACAGAATCAAAAGGTAATGTTTTTAATTGGATTAATAATGATGAAGGTTTTGATTTTTATCATGATGGTCACGATTTTTGGAGCTCGGATACAAACCCATGGACAACGACAAGTTATGTTTTTTCACAAAGTAAGCTAAAAGCTGGTGACTTGCCTGAATATAATGGAATACAGATTGATTGGGCCTGCTATGATAAAGGTAATAATGTAAAAGTAGGTCTTGGATCAGCGATGCATTGGAAAAATGAAATTAGATCAAAAGAAGTTAAAGACATAGATGTAGAAGCGGTACCAGCAGGCAAACCAAAACCTTGGAAGAGTGGATGGATAGATAACTTTTATTCACCATATGGTGATTTAGGTGAAATATATCTTGACTTTACCCGTAAAACGACAATAGGAAAGTCACCAGTATCATATAAAATAGAATCTATAAAACCAATACTTAGAATGTTTAAAATTACTTTGCTTGAATCTGAGGTTCCAAAATTAATAGATAAAGATGGCAATTTGACAGATCACCATGAATATACATCTCATGCAAAAGTAATTATTGATGACCATAAATCAGATTATACTGGAGTTGGTTGGCTTGATAAGGAAGTAACTGTAAGATTCCCAAGTGATATGGAAAATAAATTTTGGATTAAGAAATTATATATAGTAGATGATGAAGGCAATAAAAGAGTAATTGCAGAAAATACAGATGATTCAAGTACATCTATTTCATTTAGGATGACTCACGATTTTTTGTATAGGTTTTATGAGCTTTCCAATTTCATATATGACGAAGTGAAACCAGGAACAAATAATGAAGGTGTAAATGGGAGATTTAGTATCCAGGCAGAACTAGAAGTAAAAACTGCTACTATAAAAGTAATGAAAGATAAAAGAGGAGATGTTAGAATATGGAACAAGACACCGATAAAGAGCGATGCTGAAAGTGATACTTATCAGTTTAATATTGGTGATTATCTACGTTTTTATTCATCAATAAGACCATCATTTAGAAAGAGCTATAGTTGCGAAGGTATAAGTATTGAAACATTAAACACAGATAATAAATATAATTATATGGCTGAGAGACAAATTGCAAGTGGTTATTTTCAAGAGTCAGCAAGATATTCTGAAATAAAAGCAACTCCAAAGTTCTCTGCACTTACCAATATGGTTGTTGTTAAAGTTAAGCAAGATGATTTGAAATATTTTAATGAAAATGTTGGTTTTATGTCGGGAGTACAAAGATATGAAGAAGAAATAAATGGTATTAAATATTATAGATATGATGTATTTACAGATAGTGCGAATATTATAAATAGATATTTTACTATAGAAGCAAAATGTTCAGATAAAAAAAATGTTCCTATATGGAATGAAAATAATAAAAATATAAAATATTCTCAAAACAAATATTATTTCCTTGGTAAAGAAAATGAAACTGAAAATACAATTTTTCTTACGTATGGGAAAGCAGACGATATTAAATATTCTATAAGTGGAGAGTCGTATTATGTAGATTCAGCATATGGGTATAATACAACATCTGAGTATTGGCAAAAAGCATCTTATATAGGAGTTGTTATTGATGATGCACATTTTGGTGTTTCTGACGAGAACGGTGAGTTTACTGTTTTGCCAGATAATGGTATAAAAGGCTGTTATAAAAAAGTAAAAATAGTAAGTGAAGCTTATGATGAATATAAGACAGTTTTACTTAATCAAGATAAAAAAGAAAACAAAAAATATGAAATAGAATATGAAGATAATGGTACAAAACGTAAAGGAGAATATAACGAAACTGTCTATAATGTTCCTATGGAGCATGTCCTTATAGGTAATATGAGCAATTTTCATCCAACTGCAAGAGGTGCTGCAGTCAAGAAATATGCACTTGCTGACTATTATACATCATATACTGCTGTATATATTGATGATAAAGAAAGTCAACTTGTTGCATTCGTTACTCCAAAAAAGCCTGATGGTAGTGATTATACATATACATATATAGATGAATATGATGTAGAAAGAACTGCAGTCGAAAATATAAAAAGAGTAGAGTTCGTTGTTGTAGATGCAAGAACTCATGAAAATAAACTTGTGATAGAGGCAACAAGGTCAAATGCTGATAAAACTGAATGGACTGCAAATTATAAATTTAGAAAAGGTCAATATAATGAATATATGTCAGGTGATAGATTATATACAAGAATTGTCACAGATAGAAAAGTCGGTGATGGAAGAGGCGAAGTAGTTATAATTGATGAGAGAACTAAAGAAGTTACTGTTGTGAAGAAAAATATTCCTGCATTTAATGAGACTACATACCAAGCAATTGCTACAAACTTAGTATTTATTGAAGCTGCAGATAGAGAGCCTAATCTTGTTGATTTTGATCTTAGTGCTGATTTCACGGAAACACTATCACTTCCTGTTATTGGAAGTCTAACTATGATTACTCAGGCCGCTGGTATTAACTTTGGAATAGTTAGTGATGGTGATAGAGTTAGATTAATGGTAGGTAAACCAATTGATGTTGGTGGGACTTTTAAGGCCAATGGTAAAGTTGATAAGGAAAAATATGATCAAATCACACAAGGTAGTATCAAAGAACAGTTTTCACAATATAAAGATGCTATGCATAAAACTGTAGAAGAAAATGGTGAAAATAAAACTAAAAAGCAGAAATTAGTTCTTTCATCACTTACTTTTAGCCTACTTGCAGGTGTAAGTTTTGAGTTCCAAATATATCATGAATATAGTAGTCAAAAAGGTGGTAAAACTTCATTTGAGTTTACAGGTGCATCTGGCTATTTTGGTATTATGATTGATTTTAAGTTTACAACTTATATATGGGTAGTATGTGTTCCGATGTATTTTGGTGTCGCTGCAGATCTTGAGGTTGTTATCGAACTTGGAGTATCAGTTGATGAAGGAAAACATATACCATTTACTATGGATTATAATCAATCATTTTTTGACGATCTTATAAACAATTCACATTTTGATTTTATAGTAAGAGCAGTACTTAATATCAATTGCTTTGTAGGAGTTGGTATTTGTGGAGTAATAGGTGCTCGTGGTGGTATATCACTGCAATGTAAGTTTATAGCAGCTCCACTTGTTGCACAGCGATATAGTAATGTGAGACCGCTTGGATTTTCATTTACTGGTTGTATAAAAGTGTGGCTTGATGTAGTACTTTTTAGTATTCCTATACCAGTTTATCAGTGGCTTGATGAGCCTTATACTTTAGGATATTTTGAAGATATAAAAGCCGTTTTCCCTCATAACGATGCAAAAAGTAATAATAATAGTAAAGCTAATGACACTAATAATGTTTTGCTTGGTGCTAAAAATACACAATTAAAACCAAAACCAAGATTTTCAGGCAATACTAAATTTGTAGCTAATGATAACAAAATCGAAGATGGACTACTTGGTGGAACATATGAACCTGACGATAACAAAATCGAAGATGGACTACTTGGTGGAACATATGAACCTGACGAAATTATAACACTTCTTGAAAATGTATATGACATATCTGAACCACATATTGTAGATATTGATATTACTAATCATAATAAAGCACTTTTATTATATCTTGATGATGATGCAAATCGTGGTGATCTAGATAGAACAACACTTAAATATATGATATATGATAAAACTAATACTGCCAATCCTTGGTCAGAGCCAAGAATAATACAAGATGATCTTACAGCAGATTTTTCACCTAATATTTGTGAAGGAAATCTTGAATATATAATAACATGGGCATCAAGACCAGACCCTGTTGATGAGAGTACAAATAAAGCAGACCTTCTTAGAAAAATGGAAATTTATACTGCAAGATTTAATATAAATCCATTTGATTCAGCAGGAATAGGCTTTAGAGATGATGATGGTGATGGAAACATAGATATAGAAAGATTGACAAATGACAATTCGTATGATTATAGTCCAAATGCTGTTTATTATGAAGAGCTTGATGGTCACGATTATGTTTGTGTTTATTATTTAAAGAAGGATGATGTAGTTGATATTGATGAAACCGATGATGTTAATGATGGGGAAGAATTACTTGATCAAGCACAGACAGAAGTAAATAATTCACAACTTATGTATATGATTTATGGTAATCCAGATGAAGATACAAGTGCAGCCGGCTACGATGATGGTAAAAGATGGTTAAGAGATTATTGTTTTGATTATGAATTAGTATCTAGTACTAAGACACCTGATCAAATGAGAGATTTCATTTTAAATACTTGGCAAGGGCAAAGAATTAAAAATTTATCTATTGCTGATGTAGGTGGTATTAATCCTAATAATTTAAATAATCCAAGAATTAGTGATTATAAAGTGACAAATGCTAAAATTGCAAATACTGATGAATATGTTGATGAATTAGAGGAACTTCAAAATCAATTAGATGCACTTCCAGAAGATGATGTTATTCAAAGAACTGCTTTATTTATTGCTTTTATTGGCAATCATCCAGGTATTTTACCAGTATATAATACAGTAGTGTATAATGTTGATGCAGATGGGGATCCTAATACAATTGATGATACAGAAATGTATGTGAAAATTGCATCAGGATCTGATGTAAAAACGATACGACTTACCAACAATCAAGTTTCAGATACTATGCCAAAGATTTTATATGTTAATAATAACCAACAATATTTATTCTGGATACAAAATGAAAGTATGATTAAGATGCTTTCACTTAATAGTTTAATAGAAAAAGCAAGAGCAGTGAACCATTTTAATAATGATTTACCATCACCTAATATTAATATTATGACAACTGATAAAGTATTATTGGGTGACAAGATATCTAATATTTATCCATTTGTTGATCGTAATAATAATGTCTATGTAGCATATCAACAAAATAGTGATCCTAATGCTACTACAGATGAAACTGTTACAAGTGGAGAAATAAATGTTAGACAAGATTTATATGTAGCAGGATTAATAAGAACAGAATTAGATGCTACTGAGACAGATCGAAGCGAGGCATATTCATGGTCAAATCCAGTTAGATTTACTGATAATAGTAAATTTAATGAGTTGCCAACAGCTGTTGATATAGATGGAGAATTGTTGCTTGTTAATAACCAATATAATTTTAGAACAGAGGGAGAAGATTATATAATAGAAAACAGTAATCTTGTAGCAATGACGTTTAAGCCAAAAAGTTCAATTGAAGTGTTAAATGTAGATGTAGCTTTTGATAGTGAAAATGCTGATGGCTCTAAGAAATATAAAGTGTCAATAAATATTCAAAATACAGGTTTAAGTGCTGCAAATGGCTATGATTACAACGGTACAATTTCATATGATAATCAAAATCTTGTAAATATAAATGGTACGTCTGATGAAACATTAATACCAGGAAATAGTAGTGTTATTGGTGGTAAATCATCTGGAGCATCTACTATTTCGGGAACAAAATACACCACACCTGATATATATATTACATTATCAAAAGAACAACAGAGACATATTGATAAAGTAAAACTCAACTTGAATATTAAAGAGCATGGTATTGCAGATCAAGGCATAGACTATGTAGGCGATGTATTTAATGTAAAAGAGAAATATAAATTTGATACATTTAATATTTATACTGACAGTAGTGAAGTATATGGTCAGAAGCTCCGTGTAGAAAAAGTCGGGGATGATTTTGTACTGAGAGGGCATCTTGAAAATGTTGGTAATATAGATTCAAAAGGTGATGCTAAAATATATATTTATGATCAAAAAGATTGGGACAATCCTATTGCTGTATCTGATTATATAGATTTACAAATGAGTAAACAGATGAAAATTGATGTACCAATAAGTGATAGTGTAGTTAAGGACTTAAATAGAGGCATAAAAGATTATTTGGTATATGTGAAGAATGATGCGGGTGATACATTATCTAATTGGGAACTTGCAACTCTAAATATAAGAGAACCTTATAAGTTTAAAGTAAATGATTCAAGTGATACTATTAAATTAAAAGTTGGCGAGACACTTAAACTCAATACGACATTTGAACCTGCTGATAAATATACTGGTGCGACAATTTTATATTCTGTAGAAGATGCTGATATAGCAAGAAGTGGCGATAATACTTTGTATGGTGTTGCAGCTGGCGAAACTACTTTACATCTTACAACAAAAGAATATGGTGGAACGCATCAATTAAATGTTATTGTTGAAGAGCAAAATAGTGGTGGTGGAAGAAGTTATTCTGGTGGTGGAAGTAGTGGTGGTGGTGGTGGTGCTGGTCCTGCACTTCCTTATGATGCATCAATAAATACAATGACCACTAATGTAGTTAAAGCAAATTCACTTACTATAGATGCGAGAGTGAATAATGTTCATTGGATATATGATCCAATAAGCAATAGATTTAGGCTAAATGTAGATGTAAATGGTGCAGTAGCTCCAATGACAAATGGATTTATAACCATAACTGATGTGAAAGAACAGGATGTGCAAGGTGTAAAACAACAAGTTGCGACTGTAGACACATATTTCTTTGATGTAAATGGTAATATGATTACTGGCTGGCTTAAGACTGCAGATAATAAATGGTATTTCTTTGAAAATCAAAAGACCATAAATGAAGGTAAGATGGTGTATGGCTGGAGAAAGATTGAAAATAACTGGTATTATTTCTTAGATGATGGCAGTATGTTAGTCAGTGCTATGACACCAGATGGAGAATATGTTGGTGCTGATGGTGTATGGATAGCACCTGTGGTTTATGCAACACAACAATAGGAGATTCGCATGACACTAGCAAAATTAAAAAGTACAATATCAGTGGTATTGATAATTTCAATGCTTATTACTACTGGAGGGATTAAAACACTTGCAGAGTCTATTGATGATGTCGTCAAAAATGAAATTGCGAGTAATAATAAAAAAGATAGTTTTTATGGCGAGACATTTTCAACTGGTTCTAATTTATTAGTTAATGATGATGTTGACGAAGAAGGAGAAGGAGAAAATGATATATATGGAACTGAAGACGAACCGGAAGAAGATACTGAAACTACTGAATCAGTAGGCGAGAGTAATGATGTTGAACAAGATGCTAGTGAAGAGCCAAGTAATGACATAGAAACAAGTACTAGTGAAGAGTCATATGATGATATTGAGACAAATGCTAGTGAAGAGTCAACTGAACTTGAAGAAACAAGCGAAACTATTGATAACACTTCCTCTTTTAATGATATAGTAGCGAGCGAGAGTGAAGTTGTGGATGAGGATATTTCGAGTGAAAGTGAGCCCATATATGAGAGTATTTCGAGTGAAAGCGAAACTATATATGAGAACGCTGCAAGCCAAATTGATGTAGCTACATTAAATGAAATAGGAATAGTAATTGAAGATTTATCAAAAAGTGCAACTATAAGTATTATAGATAATAATATATTTGGTTCAAGTCCTATTAATAATATTATTTGGTTTGGCACCTATCCACAGCAAGATGCAACTGGAGTCCAATATGAACCTATAAAGTGGAGAGTTTTGTCTCAAGACGGAAATGAAGCATTACTTTTGGCTGAAAATATACTTGATAATATTTTAGATAGCAGTTCGGAAACTTATTGGAATGCATCCGAACTTAGGACATGGTTAAATGAAACCTTTAAGAATAAAGCGTTTACAGCAAATCAAATTAATAATGGAATAATTAGCAATACAATATCTACAAATGGAATTGATACAACTGACAAAATATTCTTATTATCATATGATGATACAGTAAATAATAATTATTTTCCAAATATTGAATCAAAAAAAGCAATAGGTTCTAATTATGCAAAAAATGTATTGAATCGTGGTGATAGATTAATAGTAGATTCAAATGGTTATTCTCCATGGTGGCTTCGTACTGCAATAGTTTCTACTCCATATTTTCGAAGAATAATAGATTGTGACGGGGACAGCGGTTTTAGTTATTATGATAGCACTGATGTTGGTGTTCGTCCCGCTTTTTATGCTAATCTTTCCTCTGATATTTTTAAAACATCTAATAATGGGATAAGTTTTAATTTACATGGTGCAAGTTGGAAAGCAGAATCTACTTTATGGGGAGAAATGACTGCATACCAAGGAGGACAAAAGCTACCTACAGCAGATAATTTAGATAATTTTCCCGCTAATAAAGCATTTATTGGATGGACAATAAATGGTAATCTTGATAATGTTGTTACGGAACTTCCAATCAATCAAACAGGTGATATAGTATTAAGTCCTGCATTAGTTGATGTGGGTGATGCTATCTGGTTTGGAACATTTCCACAACATGATAGAAATGGCATAATTAGAGAACCAATCAAATGGAGAGTATTGAGTAATAATGCTAGTGAGGCACTTCTTGTTTCTGATACCATCCTTTATAACAAACCATTTAATGATACTTATGGAAGTGTACCTTGGTCTGCTTCATCTATTAGAAGTTGGCTTAATGATGAGTTTAAAAATGAAATATTTACAGATGAACAAATAAATAATGGATTAGTAACAAAAACAATACAAACAACTGGCCAAAGTGATACTGAAGATGAATTGTTTTTATTATCTTTGGAAGAGGCAGAACAGTTATTTTCGAATAATTATAGTAGAAAAGTAGTAGCAACTAATTATGCAAAAAATATAGTTTATAATGGAACAAAACTTTGGACAGATAATGATTATGCTTATTATTGGCTTAGATCTCCAGGATACTTGGGCACAACTTATGCTACTTTTGTATGTGAAGATGGTAGTATTGATAACGAGGGTTATTATGTAAATGACTGTGAATTTAGTGGCATTCGTCCTGCATTTTATCTAAATCTTTCATCACCGATTTTTAAAACAAGTAATAATTCTGTAACATTTAACTTAAATGGTGGAAGTTGGAAAGAAGGTTCTGAACTTTGGGAAAGTTTTGATAGATATCAAGGTGGACAGAAACTGCCTACAAAAGAGAATATTGTAGCACCAAGAGGCTATGAGTTTGTTGGTTGGTCATATAGTGGTGAGACTGCTACAATTAGTGAGATAGAAGTTGATAAAACAGGTGATATAGTTTTAGAGGCACAATATGAGTTTGAACATATTTTAGATGAGTATATTTGGTTTGGTACATATCCACAAGGTAGTACAAATCTGTTGGAAATGGAACCTATAAGATGGAGAGTATTAGATCAAGATATGACTACAGGCGAGGTGTTTTTAGTATCTGAAAAAGTTTTAGATTATTGTAATTATTTTAATAGCATACATGAGGCTTCGATAGGTTTAGGCTGGCAAGGTAGTGTAATGAGAGAGTATTTAAATACTACACTTAAAAATAGAGCATTTACAAGAACTCAGATTGAGAATGGAATAATTGAGAAAACTATATATTCAAGAAATAAGGAGGGTAATTATGATAGTACCATAGATGCAGTATTTTTATTATCAAAAGATGAAGTAGAAAATACTGATTATTTTAGTGATGCTAATGATCGTATTGCTTATCCCGTTAGTTATTTAGGCTGGGGTATTAGCGATCCATAGTATTATTGGCTGAGAGATATTCTTGACGAAGGTTATGAAGTTAATAGTAGAATGATGTATGTCAAAGGTGATGGCACTATTTATCGGGTTATGGCTTATCCTCGTGAGGCTGGTGGTATTAGACCTGCAATCTGTGTTAATACTTACATATTAAATACTTCAGATAATAATATAACTTTTGATTTAAATGGTGGAAGTTGGAAAACTGGCTCTGAGCTTTGGCAAAGTTTTGATAAATATCAAGGGGGGCAGAAATTACCTACTATTGAGAATATAAATGCTCCTAATGGACAGATGCTTTTGGGTTGGACTTATGATGGTGGTGCTACAATCATAAATGAGATTCCAAGTGATATGAGAGGAGATCTCACTTTAAAAGCTGTATATGATATTCCTGCATATGATATAATCTGGGATTTAACAGATGGTTCAAGTACTGAAAGTGGGTATTTTGAAGGTGGTGCAACACCATCGGATTTTTATGTATATGGTGTAGGTGTGCCTACAATTCCAACAAATGTAATTGGTCCACATGGAAGAGAGTTTAGCCATTGGGAAGTAAATGGTATTAAAGTTACAAGTATAACAACATCTGATTATGGAGACAAAACAATAAAAGCTGTTTATAATAATGAGATTTGGTTTGGTCGATATCCACAAAGCGATACAACTGGAGAGTTGTTAGAACCAATTAAGTGGAAATTGTTATATAAAAATGACGATGAAGCATTTCTTGTTTCTGAAAAAATACTTGATAATGTTTCTTATAATGATTTAGGCGGTAGGAGGAATTGGGAAACATCAACTGTTAGAAACTGGTTAAATGACACATTTATAATTGATGATGATAACAAAAATTATTTTAATGGTATTCAGAAAGGTGTCATTAAGGAGAAAACATTGCGAAATAGTTTTTGTTTAGATACTAATGATAAAATATTTTTAATGCATCGTGATGACCTTTCTTATCTTGGTAATGGAGTTCCAGCATATCTTTATGCTTCTGCAACTCCATATGCAAAAAACATATATAATGATCATTACCAGTTAAAAGTGTATGATAATGGAGCAAGCTCTTGGTGGCTTCGTTCACAAAGTGACACTAAAAACTATGCTGATATCATTATTGGTGATAATTTAGTCGTAGATCAAAAACTTTTAAATAATAATACAGTTGGTGTTCGCCCTGCAATTTATGTTGATCTCACATCACGGTATTTTAGATTGAATAATAATAAAGTTTATTGGAATTTGGGAGATGTTAGTTTTAAGCCTGAAGCAGCATTATGGAATGATTATAAGACTTATCAACCAGGACAAAAACTTCCTTCTATAGATGATATATTAGTACCAACTGGCTATAATTTTTCTGGATGGAAAATTAATGATGGTGTAGTTATATATAATGAAATTCCTATAGTTCAAACCGGTGATATTACTTTAACACCAAAAATAGCAATTGATTCTAGGAGGATTAGTTATTTTAGGAATGGTGGTGAATGGACAGGCCCAGCACCAGGATGGTTAAAAAATTATGATGAAGAAGTTATACTTCCAGTAGCATCTGACATAGTTAAAAATGATGGAAATATTGATTATGTATTTAAAGGCTGGTATACAGAGGATGGATCTAATACAGGTATTTGGGATGAGACAAAAAAAGTGACAGTATTACCTGCAAATGTTCCATTAATACCTTTTGAATATGACTATGTATTCTATGCGAGATGGGAACTCCCGACCTACGAAGTAAGTTTCAATATGTTGGATCATGGCGCTACTCCATCCAATATTGAAGTTGGGTATAATGTTATAGTTCCAAGTGCAGATAGACCAGCAAGTCCTAATGAGATAGGCTATAAATTCTGTGGTTGGTATCAAAATTATAATCAAGCAGTTACTGATTTTGATAGTAGATATACTAATCAATTTAATTTTGAAACTGATATAGTGTCAGCAAACATAATACTTTATGCTAAATGGAAACCAATCACATATACTATAAGATATAATGCAAATGGTGGTTCAGTTTCACCTGCGACAGACATTAAAATTTATGATACTAATTTGACTCTAGCAAATCCAACAAAAGAGGGATATGATTTTGATGCCTGGTATCAGAATTATGAGTCATCAACTGAGACATTTACAAATATATATGATGGAACTATAGATATATGTACATTAGACGGAGATATAAAAAATATATATGCAAAATGGCTTCCACATGAGTATATAGTTGACTATGATTTAGGTTCAGAAGCAAGTACAGCAGGCGCTATGCCACCATTATCAACTATAACAAAGACTTATGGTGTGTCACTTGCAGATGGAGTATTACAAAATCCATCTGTTATTCCGACTGGGTTTGAGTTTATTGGATGGTTTAAGGAAGCTGCATTTATAAATGAGTGGACTGGTGTGGATGACTTAACAAATGGTACAAGCCCACAAACAATTTATGCTAAATGGAACTTAATAAAGTATAATATAACATATGACGCACTAGGAGGAACGCTTCCAAGTGGAACATCCAATACATTTATAAAAACATATAGTAAAGCAGTGACACTTGTGAATCCAACACGAGTTGGCTATGACTTTGATGGTTGGTATGCAGATTATAATGCAGAAACTAAGGTATACACTATTCCATTTAATGGACAAGTAGATATAAGCACAGACACCACAGGTAAAACAATTTATGCAAAATGGGCAGCACATACATACTATATAACTTATGAGTTAGGTGGTCATGCAAATCCTATAACGCCAAAACTTAAAACTTATGGTGTATCATATACGCCTCCGACACCAGAAAATATTACTACTGGTTATGCCTTTGCAGGTTGGTATAAAGAACTTTCATATGTGAATCAGTATTTAGGTGGTGATTTGACAACTGGCACAACAACTCAAGTTGTATATGCGAAATGGACTCAAAATCCAAAGCCAAGTCCAAGTCCAAACCCAAGTCCAAGTCCAAGCCCATATAACCCAGGAGGCGGTGGGGGAAGTAGTGGTGGTGGCTGTGGTGGCGGTGGTGGTGGTGTATTAGCACCTAAAAATAATATACCAAGTGTGTTGAGCATTAATACTAAAAAAGATATTAAGGCTGCATTAAATTTTAATACTTGCAAATGGAGTTATGATCCAATAAAAGATAAATGGCAACTAAAAGGTGACACTGAAAATGGTCTAAATATAAATGCAGTAGATGGATTCTATATTGTAGCAAGAGAAGATGAAAACTTTAATAGTTTAGCTACAGGTAAATTAGTAATAGAGACATATTATTTTGATGCTCAAGGTGATATGTGGAAAGGCTTTGTTAAAACAGCAGATAATAAGACCTACTATTTTGATGCTACATATGATAAGAGAGAAGGTCTTATGGCAATTGGTTGGACTAAAATTGTGAACGACTGGTACTATTTTGGAACAGATGGGACAATGCTTATAAATAGTGTGACACCTGATGGCTATCAAGTAGGAGAAAATGGCAAGTGGATACAATAGATATAAACATTAAAATGTATATTTATAATTATATTTGCATAAAACCAATTTGCTAAATATGTGCAAAATGTGATATAAATGTGAAAAAAATAATGAGGTCCGTCCCCATTATTTTAATGTAGTAAGGAATGATATTGGAAAAAGTATGAATGATTTAAAATTTGAAATGATGAAACAAGATGAAATAGAAGAAAGTGCCATGCTCACTGTAAGGGCATTTGAAGATTATAATTATATGGTTAACTATATGGCTGATAGTGATAGGCGAAGAAAGTTTTTAGAAATCACAATGCCAATAGAATTAAAGATAAATCATGAAGCAATAAATGTTGTTGTGAAAAAAGATAATAGGATAGTCGCTGTTGCTACCATTTATAGACCGGGTGGCAAAAAAGTAAATGACATAGAGTATTTTAAAGCGGGAATGATAAAAGCATTTTTAGCAGGTGGAATAATAGATGTATGTGCTTGGGTCAATATGGATAAACACGCATCTACACCTTGCCATACATTAAAAAAAGATGCGTGGTATGTAAATATGATTACAGTTGAACCAGGGTTTCAAGGTAAAGGCATAGGCAGTAAATTAATCAACGATTTTATTGTGCCCTATGTCAAAGATAATGGTGGTAAAGAAGTATCGCTATTTACAAATAATGATAAAAATAAAAAGTTTTATGTAAAAAATGGGTTTACTGAATTTGACTATAAAGAGTTTAGTTATAAAGGTACCAAAATGCCAAATTATAGTATGGTGAGGACAGTATAAAATTGTTTAATCAGCGTGATTGAGTGCATAACTGGTTTTTCTGTATAGAGTTAAAACATTTGAATAACGGGGACGGACCTCATTATTTTTTAACAAAAAGAACACAATTTATGCTAAAAAGTTAATATGCCAAGACACAGTAGAATTAAATCAAAAACAAATATATATCATGTAATGAATAGGGGTTTAAATAAACAAATTCTTTTTGATGATGAAGTTGATTATTTAAGATACTTGCAGCAAAGAAATATAGTGATAAAGAAGTAATAGAAAAATTGCTACAATTTTCAAATACAAGAAGAATAAGTGAGTATAGAAATATGGAAGAGCCGATTAAAATGTTATCAATACTTAAGTTAATAGATGAAGGAATATCAATGATGCAATTAAGTAGAGTAACAGGAGTCTATTATAGCAAAATACAAAAACTAAAAAAGGGACAGGAGGGAAAGATAGTTGGACTTACATACTATAATTAGATGTGATAAAAATATGAAAAAAATAATGAGGTCCATCCCCATTATTTTCTCTTTTAAATTTATGAAAACATTTACAATTTTAACTTTTTGTATATCACTACTTGGATGCTCACCATTTAAATTATTTAATAATATAAACATTGATTCTATTATAAAATCAGACAAAAAGAATTATGTAAGTGAAATGGGTGAAGAAATACTTAGATGCATCAAAGAAAAAGATAAAAAAGGTATTAGCAGTTTGTATTGTCAAAAAGTTGAAAATACGGAATATTTAAGTAAACAGATAGATTATATATTTGATTATATTGATAAAAATGGTGGATTGATTATAAAAAATGGCTCTTGGAACTATCCTTCGAGTCATGGCTCGTATGATGGAAGTGGAAGTAAGAGTATACAGTATTTTTCGTGTAAATATAGTGGTAACGTTTATATTAATAATATACAATATGATTTACGATTTACAGCTTATCAGAAATTAAAGAAACATCAAGAGTATGAGGGTGTAATTACAATTTCAATTGTTGAACATATAGATTCTAAAATAATTGATAAAGCATATAAGTATCGTGAAGAAAATGATACAATTAAAAGAATTTTTTTAGGATTTGATTTGTTTAACTTTAATTATTATACTTTACAATATATGTCAATATTGCCAAAAGAGTTGAATGAAAACTAAGAGTATGAACTTTTAGATAGTCTTGAAGATGACTGATAGTCATATGTTTTGTAAGAGCCATTTTTATGAATGTTTTTATGAAACATATGGAAATATTGACTATTGGACTAAATTAGCAGGTGGTGGAGCAGGATTTAGAACTATGGAAGATGATTCAGGGAATGATATTATAGTGACAAATTACTGGACATTCCAAGGAGCAGGAGGATATACACCATTTTATGATAGTGTATTCCATAGATACACGAAATCAGATAATGACCAAATAGATATTGGTAATGGTTATAAAATATGGCTATGAAAAAAATAGGTACGGGCTTAAATATATTTTACACAAAAAAGACATAAAAGCCGCATAAATATGCTATTTTATCATTACTAATTTATATACCAACATTAAAATGTATATTTTTAGCAAAATATGCATAAAACTAATTTGCTAAATATGAGCAAAATGTGATATAAATGTGAAAAAAATAATGAGGTCCGTCCCCATTTATTCATTTAAAATTTAAAAAATATGGGGACGGACTTAAATATCTTTTACATAGAAAGAACAAAAATTTATCACAAAAGAGTTTTAATTAGTAGCATTCAATTTTTTTAATGAAAACAATGTATATTATTGATAAATTTTGCATAAATTTGACAAAATTAAATGTGTCTATAATGCGATGAGAATATAAAAAAATAATAAAGTCC
The DNA here is from genome assembly GCA_017542725.1 of Lachnospiraceae bacterium. Next base: position 18,172 of record JAFXWR010000132.1, read on the forward strand.
CCATTATTTCAGTACGTCCCCATTATTTCTTGTATTTCTTGATTTTTTTATAAAAATTGATTATAATATACATAGTTAAGTATATCGCTGACCGATATGCGATTAATAAATGGTCGGGTAGTCAAGTTTGCCGCTGTCCGATATGCGGGATATAAGTAGTCGGTTTTTTTATGAAAAAATATGGATTCTACATAATTAAAGATGAGTTTTATGAATTAGTTGAGGATAAAAACTTAAAGTCTAACAAAAGCGAAAATAGACCTCATTATTTTTGCTTGGAATATAAGAATTTTTATTGGATGATACCTATATCTTCTCAAGTAGAGAAGTATAAGAAAATTATTAATGATAAATTAAGAAGTGGTAAAAAATGTGATATATTGCATGTTGCAAAACTTGACGATGGTAACGAAACTGCATTTTTGATTCAAGATGTATTTCCTATCACTGAAAGATATGTAGAAAG
>JAFXWR010000133.1 GCA_017542725.1 Lachnospiraceae bacterium
GTTGAAGATGAAAAAGTAAAAGTATCATGTGTAGTTGATACTAAATATGGAGTAATTTATATAAATGTCGAATAATTACAGTGAAAAAACTTATAATCAAATCTTAAACGATATGTGTGAGAGAGTTACTAAATGCTCAACAATCGAAGGTTCATTTATTTATACAGCACTCGCTCCATTTGCGATGGAACTTGCGATGTTGTATTTTTGCTTAAGTTTAGATGATAAAAATTCATTTGCAGATACCGCAGACTATGAACATTTAAAACGAATAGCAGGGGATAGAGGTCTCACACCAAAGACAGCTACATTTGCCGAGGGTATAGGGGCATTTAATGTAGAGATACCTATTAATAGTAGATTCTCACTCAACAATTATGTGTGGGTAAGTAGTGATTTTATATCAGAAGATGAAAACTATAAATATTATAAAATGACCTGTGAAACTGCAGGCTCTGCACCAAACACACTAACTGGTCAACTAACACCAGTGTCATTTATTCAAGACTTATCATATGCAAATTTAAATCAAATAACTGTTCCGGGCGAAAATGATGAAGAAGTCGAGGACTTTAGGGCTCGCTATTATGCATCATTTAACAAAAAATCATTCGGTGGAAACAAAGATGATTATATTGAAAAATGCAACTCATTTGATGGTGTTGGTGGAACTAAAGTTCATCCACTATGGAATGGTAACGGCACAGTCAAATGTGTTCTTATAAATTCAGACTTTGATGAACCATCACAAATCTTAATTGATGATATACAAATTGCGATCGATCCACAAAGAGATGGCAAAGGTGATGGGTATGCTCCTATAGGGCATCAGGTTACAATTGCTGGAGCATCACACTTTGATATAACAGTTGGGCTTTCTTTAACATTAAGTTCTGGATATACATTTGACTCGATAAAAGAAAATCTAAAAAATGCAATAAAAACATATTTTTTATCATTAAATAAGCAATGGGCAGAAAGTGACCACATCACTGTTAGGGTGGCTCAAGTTCAATCAACAATCCTAAATGTTGATGGTGTAGTTGATGTAATCAACTGTGAGTTAAACAATCAAACTGGAAACTTAGATTTAAATTCAGATGAAATAGCAAACCTATTAGATGTAGTGGAGATTTAAAGTGAGTTACATAAAATTTATACCTCTTGAAATGAGAGACATAACTGAATATCAAGAGTTAGGTGTAGCAAGTGACCCTGAGTTCATAAAGGCAACAAACAAACGTGAGCAAGTTTTAAATAATCACTATATGAGTGAGCTTAATGAAGAAGGGTGTAGTAGGCTTGAAACAATTATAGGAATTACCGATGGTTCAAGTAAGCCTGTAGAGCAAAGACGCATAACAATACTCGCAAGAGCGAATAATGAACTACCATACACTATTTACAATTTAAAACCAAAACTTAGAAACTTATTAAAAAATGATGGTTTTGATTTAGTAATGGATTATGCAAACTATCATTTGACAATAATTTTATTTATTTACAACAGTGAGAAGTTTGCATTAATAAAACAAAGCATTGAAGATGAAATCCCATGCAACATAAGATTAACAGTATCACTTCAATACAATTCATACGATTTCTTTAAGAGATACACATACAACGAATTAAAACAATGGACGTACAAGTATATGAAAGAGCATTATTTTGAGGGGGCATAAATGTCACAATTGACAAATAAAAAACTAAAAACATTTGATGGCAATGAATACTTTGATATGGAGCAGTTCAATAATGAAAACATGAACCGAATAGATGCTCTATTAGTTGTAGATGAGGTAGTAGGGGCATTTAACTTACTACCAACACCATCAGCAACATTACTCAATAAAAAATACAAAACACTTGACACAAACATTGTCTATAAATGTAAAAATGTGAGAGGCGTATATACTTGGGTCGAAGATGGTGGCGGTGGTTCAGGTTCAGGCTTTGAAATTGTAGATGTAGACCCTGTGCTATCATCAAGGGATGATTTAGGTCGAGCAATTTATAATAGAACTGAAGATAAATACAAAGTATCAGAAATTGCAACACCTGCAGCATACAACTGGGAGTTTTTAACTTACACAAGTGGGACAGATGCAAGTAGACCCGCACTCGGCTATTATCATGCAACTGATACAAATAAGTGGTATAAAGACAATGTTGACATTACAAGTGATGTCACGGAAAATAGTGTAGAACCATCAAGTGAGACAGTAGGGAAACTTTACTTTTTTGACACACTTTTGCACTTAGGAACAGGTGCAGCTGAGTCTTATAGATTCTCGGTTATAAAAACTGGAGGGATTGGCACTAATGACTGGCATTATGAGATCGAACTTGACAACGGGCTCTTATCAGCAACCACTGGTAAAGGTGTTATAGATTACCTATCAGACTGTAAAGATTTTAAGCCTATTAAACAGTATGGTGGTCTTGCTGATGATGCTTATGGAGATTGGGATAAATCAGGCCTTTGGGACTTAATCGATTGTGTTACGAAAACACAAGATGAGAGAGAACCAAACCAAATATTGCATAAACATTACTTAAGCAAGTTACAAGACGGAGTAACACCTGCAGATTTAACTACTGTAGGAAATGATGTGTTTGCAAGAATTAAAAAGTTTTACATTTGGATTGAAGGTAAGTCTTATGAAAAACTATCAACTGGTGTTGTCATTCCAAGAAGACCTCACATACATATTGCATCAAAAAAATTAAACGATTTTTATTTTGCCTCAACTCATAGAATCGGTGATGATAACATAGCTTACGAGGCTGCAGCTGACTACATTGGAATGTATGAAGCATATAGTACTGGCAACAGTGTATATTCAAGTAGTGGTAAAGCGCCTACTGGAAATATATCAGTAGCCAACTGGCATCAATACATAAAAAACAAAAATGCAACTCGTGGTCAAGAGATGATTGATGCGAAACAACACTATAATTTAGTAGGAATGAAAGAGAGAAACATATTATGGATACTTGGATTGTTTCTTACCAAAAATAAGAATTTAAGAGGTTGGTGTGGCGAAGGCAGAGTTAAAACAAACAATACAGGCACAATCAACACTGGAACAAGAAATGACTTAGGATTTGTAAGTGGAAACTCAAATCAAACCGATGGTGTTCGTATGATAATTGAGAACCCATGGGGCAACATTCATGAGTTCTCAACAGACGGAGCATGGGGGTCTTCTACAGGCAATGTTGATTATAAATGGTATTTTACAAATAACCCTGACCCAGCACGAATTGACGCAACATTTAGTAATTATGAGATCGTATACAATGTAAAGGATAAGACTGGAAACTTAATGGCAAATGCTCAGGTATTTCCTAAGTCATATTTAATGGAAAACAATCTATGTGCTCTCACAATGCCAGCGGAACTCGGTGCTTCATTATCAACTTATATGTGCGGAGATTTTTATGGACTTAATGATGATAATGGAAATCGCGCCGCGCTTCACTACGGTGGGGATTGGACGAGCGCTGCCTATGCTGCGCTGCTCTATGTGACTGATGATGCGCTGTCGGGTGCGAGTGCGTACATCGCCGCTCGCTTGTGTATAAAATAATACATAATTAAATTAACATAAAATGGGAACGATGATACATAACAATTGACTGCTTTTTGGCACAGTGTCGCACCACGCTTAACTACAGTGGGAATTGGACGAACACTGCCAATGCTGCACTGCTCTATGTGAATGATAATGCACTGTCGAATGCGAATGCGAACATCACCACTCACTTATGTAACCAATTATATAGATAAGTATTAAGTCCCCACGATAATATTTAAGATCGAAAGAAGAAACAACAAGATTTGTGAGTAGGATAATAAATCTCGAAAATTAGTCAAGCACGGTTACACAATAAAGAAATGAAAAGGTATGGATATTTATATGAAAAGATTTGTGATTTAGATAACATTATTAAAGCTCATTACAATGCTCGAAAAAGCAAAGGACACTACAGAGAAGTTAAAATGGTTAATCAGAATGTTGAGTTTTATGCTAAAGAGATACAAAAGATGCTAATAAACAAAACATTCAAAGTTAGCAAATACAAGGTAAAGCTTATATCAGACAAAGGCAAACAAAGGAAAATCGCAAAACTACCATACTTTCCTGATAGGATAGTTCACTGGGCAATACTACAAATAATAGAACCAATATTTATTAAAAACTTTATATCACAAACTTACTCAGCAATACCAAATAGAGGGACTGATAAAGCGTTAAAAGATGCTCGAAAAGCAGCAAATAAAAACTTGTATGTTTTAAAGATAGATATTAAAAAGTATTATAACAATGTTGACAAAGAAATACTAAAAAGAAAGTTTAGAGACTTGTTTAAAGATAAAGAGTTATTATGGATACTTGACTTAATCGTTGATAGTTTTAAAGAAGGAGTCCCCATCGGAAACTATACAAGTCAGTACTTTGCAAACTTCTATTTATCGGAACTCGATCACAAAGTAAAAGAGCTCTGTCATACTAATTATTTTAGGTATATGGATGACTTAGTAATTATAGACACAAAAGATAGGTGTAAAGAAATATACAAATTTATAAAGTTTGAATTAGAGAAGTTAAATTTAAGACTACATCCATATACATTAAAACCAATTAATAATCAGTTAGTGGATTTTGTAGGATATAGATTTTCAAATAAACGAATTAAACTACGACCAAAAGTTAAGTATTCATTAAAACAATCTAAAAGGATTTACAAGAAAAAGAAAAACTTAAATAGATTAACAATTCACAACATTTCAA
>JAFXWR010000134.1 GCA_017542725.1 Lachnospiraceae bacterium
ACAGGACAAGAGGCTTAGTATATAATGGTGTTGAAATAGACCTACATGGATATAAGGAACTCTTTAAATTTATAACAAAAATTCAAGATGAGACTCACCGATTTGCAATAGAGTATCATAGGTCACTAAGAAGTAAGGAAATGTTATCGTGCGAAAAAGAGAAGAAACAAAAAAAGTCAAAGTAGGAAAAGTTAGTATTGGACATAGCAGCAATGTAGTCATACAATCAATGTGTAATACTAAAACTTATGATGTAAAAAGTACAGTGAGACAAATACTTTCATTGGAAAAAGCTGGATGTGAATTAGTAAGAGTTAGTGTGCCAGATGAAGAAAGTGCTCTGGCAATAGAAAAAATAAAGAATGACATACATATTCCGCTTGTTGCAGATATACATTTTGATTATCGTTTAGCAATAATGGCGGCAGAAAGAGGCATAGACAAAATAAGGATAAATCCAGGTAATATTGGTTCAACTGAAAATGTTAAAAAGGTTGTAGACATTTGCAAAAAGAAGCATATACCTATAAGAATAGGAGTTAATAGTGGTTCTTTGAGTAAAAGAATACTTGAAAAGAACGGAGGAAGAGTTACAGCTAAGGGGTTGGTTGAGTCTGCTAGTGAAAATATTCGATTGCTTGAGAAATTTGATTTTTATAAATCTATAGTTTCTATTAAGTCATCAGATGTATTGATGGCAATTGATGCTTATAGACTTTTTGCAAAAAAATATGATTACCCACTTCATATAGGTATAACTGAATCTGGGACTGTCAAATCTGGTAACATTAAATCAAGCGTTGGTCTAGGGATACTTCTTTATGAAGGGCTTGGTGATACGATGAGAGTAAGTCTTACTGGTGACCCTGTGGAAGAAATTTATTCTGCAAAAAAAATCCTTGAGACACTTAAGCTTAGAATCGGTGGGATAGAAATAGTATCTTGCCCTACTTGCGCAAGAACTAATATAAATATAGTTGAAATTGCTGACAAGGTAGAAGATAGTTTGAATTCTGAAAAATTTGAATTATTGATGAAGAAATCAAAAAAGAAACAATATAAAGTTGCAGTAATGGGATGTGTGGTAAATGGGCCCGGTGAGGCAAAAGAATCGGATATTGGTATAGCAGGAGGAAATGGTGAGGCTGTGTTATTTAAAAAGGGAAAAATAGTTAAAAAGATAAGTGAAGATAAAATAATTGATACGCTATTAAAGGAAATAGAGAAGGATTTGAAGTGAAGAAGACACTAGTAGTTATAGCAGGTCCTACTGCAGTAGGGAAAACAAAATATGCTATTGATTATGCATTGTCGAATAATGGGGAGATTGTTTCTCTTGACTCTATGCAAGTTTACAAATATTTAGATATAGGCACGGCAAAGCCATCAAAAGAAGAGTTACAACTAGTACCACATTATATGATTGATGAGGTTATGCCTACAGTCAATTTAAATGTGAAGGAGTTTAAAGATCTAGCAAATAAATATATTGATAAGATTTATGAGAAGAATAAGCTACCTATACTAGTTGGCGGTACAGGTTTTTATATCAAGGCAGTATTATATGATACGGAATTTCTATATGAAGATGATATTGAATCTTCAAAAATAAGAGAAGAGTTATATAATAGACTTGATAAAGAAGGAATAGATAGTTTGTATAGTGAGTTGGAAAAGATAGACCCTGAATCTGCTGTCAAGATTCCAAAGAATAATGAAAGAAGTGTTATAAGAGCTATTGAGTTTTATAGGCTTCATAAAAAACAAATATCAGAGCATAATAGAGAAGAAAACGAAAAAGAGAGTAAGTATGATTTTAATTTATATGTATTAGATATGGATAGAGATGAGTTATATGATCGAATCAACAAAAGAGTTGATATGATGATACAGAATGGCTTGCTAAAAGAAGTAAAAATGCTTATTAACATGGGCTTAGATAAGAATCTTAATTCAATGAAAAGTATAGGATATAGTGAATTATATGATTTTTGTAAAGAAAGAGATGTTATAGAAAATGTGAATGATCTCGATGAAGATTCTAAGGATAAACTTAAGTTTATAGTTGACTTAATAAAACAACATAGTAGGAATTATGCAAAGAGACAGATGACATGGTTTAGGGCTCAGAAGAATGTCGAATTCGTAAGAAAAAAATAATAAAATTTTTGCTTATTTTTATTGACAAATAATAATTTTTTGCTATAATTCTAATATAAGTTATCGTAGGAGGAAAATATGGATAATGGATATAACATGTCAGAGTTACAGAAAGCTTTTGAAATGATATTTGCAGGAATTTCTGCAGAGGGTAAGGAGAAAACTCCTGCGAGTAAGTCTTCAACAAAGAAACCCGCAGCAAAAGCTGCTAAAAAATCTGTAGCAAAGAAGAAAGCTACAACAAATAAAGCGAAGAAGGTAAAGAAAATGGTAGTTAAAAAAGCAACAAAGAAAGTGGCTAAGAAGCCAGCTAAGAAAGCAGTTAAGAAAGCTGTTAAGAAAACTGTAAAGAAAGCAGTTAAGAAGGCAGTTAAGAAAGTAGCTAAAAAAGTTGCTAAGAAAACAGCTAAAAAGAAATAATTGCTGTTTGAAAATAAGCAAGACTTTGGTCTTGCTTTTTTTTTGCTCTTTTGATATTTTAGTACTATGGCTATAGAATTAAAAAAAGAGTTTTTAGAAAGAATTAAATTTGAATTTTCAGAAAAAGAATACAATGATTATCTAAATTCTATGGAACAGGACGAGAAGCATGGTCTTGTGATTAATTTGCATAAATTAGAAATGTCTACAATTGACTTGAATTTTATAATTAATAAGTTTAAGGCAGAACTTGTTTTTCAAAATGGTAATTTTGCATATATAATATATGATAAAGAAAAACTTGCTAGTTATGGTATTTATCCAGGCAAGGACCCACTATATCATGTTGGGTTATACTATATACAGGAACCTTGCGCATCAAAAGTTCTATATGATGTGGACATAGAAAAGGATGATAAAATTCTTGATTTGTGCGCTAGTCCTGGAGGAAAAACGGCTGAGATATTATTTTCTCTTAATAAAGAAGCTGGTGGATTTCTTGTATCAAATGAAATTGATTATAGTAGGGCAAAAGTATTGTCATCAAATGTTGAAAGGCTTGGAATGGATAATGTAGCAGTAGTATGTTCTGATTCTTTGAATCTTGTAGATAGATTCCCAGAGTATTTTGATAAAGTTATAGTAGATGCACCTTGTAGTGGAGAGGGAATGTTTAGAAAAAGTGAAGAGGCGAGATTGCAGTGGAGTATGAAACTCGTTGAATCAATGTCAAAGATACAAAAAAGTATAATAGCAGAAGCTTATAATATGTTAAGACCTGGTGGAACTCTTATATATAGCACTTGCACATTTTCAAAATCTGAAGATGAAGAGGTTGTACAGTATTTACTTGATAATCATAGTGATTTGACATTACTTGCGATGGAGAAGAATTATCCGCATAACTCTATAGGTGAAGGTCAATTTTTTGCAATACTAAGTAAAGGTATTAAAGCAGAAAAACATGATAATAACCATTTTGACATGAGAAAATTAAAGGGATTAAATATATTAAGAAATGGAACAACTGAGTTTATATATGAAGGAAAAATAAGGGTACCAACTCATGCTTCTACACATGTAGATGACATAAAATTTGATAATGTAGTTGACTTAGATGATGAAGAAGTGCAAAAGTATTTAAAGGGGGAGACATTAAAAAAAGATTTGAATTTTAAAGGTTATTGTAAAATCACTTATAAGAATTTAGGTCTTGGACTAGCAAAATATTCTAATGGCATACTGAAGAATCATTATCCTAAGGGTCTTAGAAATAATTAAAAAAACACTACCTAATGGTAGTGTTTTTAAATGTTCGTCCTTGGGCGGAGTCGAACCGCCGGCATTCCGCTTAGGAGGCGGACCCTCTATCCTACTGAGGTACAAGGACATAATATTATCTAAATTTTCTCTTAATTTTAAATTTAATTTTGTTGTATGATATATTGTTGTTATTGAATACATAGGTATACATAAGTAAAGCAAAGGCAATTATTAATAACATAATTATTATTACAACTACTACAGTAACTAGTGTTTGAGATATAACTATTGCTCCATTATTGTTTTTATATATCAAAGCATCGGAAGAATTCTTGTTTGTAATTGCATTATTGGAAATTTCGCTTAAATTATCGTTATCATTTAATTGACTACTTAAATTAAGATGACTAGTATATATTGAATCGTCAGTTTCGATATTTCTTCCTTCCAAAGTGCATTTACCTATGAATTCATTTCCAAGGAAGTATTCAATATATCCAATTGCATATTTATTGTATATGTCATCAACCTGGTATGATATCTTAGAAGTTATTTTGCTTAAATCTGATCCATTTGGAAAGGTTATGTGATAAAACTCATCACAAGTAATATTTAATGAATCTATTAGATTGACATCATTTACAGATATAGTACTTATAGGTTCTGAAAATCTTGGATCAGTTTCTTTGATGCTTAATGATTGATAATTATTAAAGTGAAAGTCAAATAACGATTTGGCTTCTTGATATCTTGTCTTATCTTTTTCGCAACCCATAACTACACAGATTAAATTCATATCATGTTTTCTAGCACTTGCTGCAAGGTTATAACCAGCATTGGTAGTGTGTCCTGTCTTGCCAGCAGTTATTCCGTTGTAGTAATAGCCACTTCCAGGAACCAGAATGCTTGTGGTATTTAGAACTTGGTTATTAGAGTTATCTGGGTCCTTATATTTCCTTATAGGCGCATGTTTATACGAAACTGAAGATGATATTTGTGCAAATATAGGATAACTTAAAGCACATTGAAGTATTATTGCCATATCATGAGCTGTAGTGTATTGATTGTCGTCATGTAAGCCGGATGGATTTACAAAGTGAGTATTTTTAAGTCCGAGATTTTTGGCTCTTTCATTCATAAGCAGGGCGAAATCATTTATGGAGCCGGCTACATGTTCAGCCAAAGCATTTGCTGCATCATTTGCTGATGGAAGTAATAACGAATATAGACAATCTTTTATTGATAATTGATCGCCAGCACTTGCTCCAATTGTAACAGATTTTCTATCTATATCCCTCGTGACAGAATTATATGAGAATGTAACTAAGTCATCATAGTTTCCGTCTGCGTAATCTAGAACTATAATAGCGGTCATAATTTTGGCAAGAGAAGCTGGGTAAAGCTTAGTATCTGGATTTAAAGAGTACAAAACCTTGGATGAGTTGGCATCCATCACAAAGGCTGCTTTTGCTTCAACATTTTTATTGTAGTATGGCCAACTTGTTGCATTGCTTGCGGTTGCCACCGCTCTTACAGGAATAGTATATAGCAATACGAGAAAAATTGATACAATTTTTGTAATAAATCTTTTATTCTTCATATGCCACAAAAGTAAGCTTGGTTATAAACAAATCGCGATTACTTGTAATTTCGAGTTTGCCATTCATTGAGTTGACAAGGTTTTCGGAAATTGAAAGACCCAAACCAAATCCTTCAGTAGTTCTAGACTTATTTCCTCTTACAAATCTATCTTTTAATGTGTCTGGATCAACTTCTATTTTTTCTTTTTGGATGTTCTTGATAGTAACTATGATCTTGCTTTTAACTGATTCTAAATCTATATATACTCTAGATTTTTCCAGTGCATATTTGTATATATTTGAAAACAAATTCTGGAAAACTCTATATAACTGTGAGCCGTCTGCAAGAATGAACACATTGGAAGCAGAAGAATTGTTATACACTGTTTTTATACCAATTTCATTTAACTTGCCACTAAACTCAGCAATGACTTGCGTTATAAATGCATTTAAATCAAGTTTAACCATATCAAGTTCTACATTTCCAGATGTAACTTTGCTATCAAATATTAAATCATTGATTAAATCATTTAGTCTATGAGATTTATTGATGATAGTTTCAGAATAGTCCTCTAGACGCTTCATCATTTGCTTGGATGGGTTACTAATTTCTTCTGAAATTAGATTTGTGTAATTGAGTATTGATGTTAGAGGAGTCTTTATGTCGTGTGATACATTGGCTATGAGAGAGGTTCTCATTTCATTGGACTTTACCTGTACCTGTATTGCTTTGTTGAAGGCATTGTGAAGTGCAAGAAGATACATTACAAATCCTATAGTTGATACTAGGACTACTATACCTACTATTAATATTCTTAAATCATTTAACATTGTAAATAAATATATTAAATATACTGATATAATTATAAAAAGGATTATAGGTATAAAAATAACTGAAAATAATACGCCAGGATTAAGATAGGAATCGCCTTGTTCAGAATGTTCTTTTATTGCATTGAGCGATACTGGCATCAAAGTGTCATTTGCGAATTTTGCTGCAAAAATTGTAAGAAGTAGCACTGTAGTTACATATATTATCAAAACATAAACATATGTTTTGATTGGATTCATATCGTATTCTATGAATTTATCAGAGTTTAAATATTTGATAGCAGCAAAATACAATGACACAACAAGCAAAATGTATATGACTACATAAAATTCAGTATGTATATGATAAAACATTCTCGTTGATTCATCAACGGATTTCTTGGTTGAAAGTATAAAAACGAATGTTAGTAGTAAAGATATAACAAAAATGATTGATGAGTATACTACTGTGGTAAATAAAATTGCACAATTACTTTTATCTTTTATGTATTCTATATATAAACTCTTAAATTCATCATCTATAGGGTATCTAGTGTCTACATAACAATATAGTGTAAATGCATCATCAACTAAGGGGTTATTAGCTTTTGCATTTTTGAGGATAGTAGAGTCAACTGTGTCAATATTTGAGCTAATTATATTTTCTCTGCTTGAAACATATATGAAATTTTTGCTGTCCAGTATTTCTTTTGAAGAAAGTTTGGTGTTGCTGTATTCATTTGTGATATTGTCGAATTCATCGAAATATGTAATTTTATAACCAAAATTACTATTTTCGCTTCCAAGCATGAAATTGCATTTGTGGTATTTAGCCAATGTATACATAAACTCAGTCAAGAAATCCTCTTCAGTTGATGCTCCAGTCCGTGCATCCGAAGGGTAGGTCTTAAACATAAAATTGTATATGACATTTTTTGAAAAAGGCTTTGTGTTTGAGTTGACTAATACATCTACATTAAAATCTTTGTCTATGAAGAGTCCGTGGTCCTTTGACTCATCAAGACAATTTTTAATAGTCCATTTTTTTATTCCGTTGCTCTTATCTACGGATTCGGCAATAGTTAAGTTATAGTTAAGTTCGTTATTTGTCTCAAAGCAGTTTTTTAATGAAATCAATGTGAATATACTATTGACCCTTTCTTGTAATATTTCATTGAATTCTGGTGATTTTTCAAATGTAGGTGCATTCATTATAGTAGTAGCACTTTCGCCGGGATACTGCATATGCAGAATTGATAATGCCCCAACAACTATTACAGCTGAAATTATGTTAATAAATGCAGCAATAAATCGTCTCATAAATTATAATGCCTCCATCTTATATCCGATTCCCCATACCACCTTGATGTATTTTGGTTCGCGAGAATCTTTCTCAATTTTTTCTCGTATATGTCTTATGTGCACAGCTATTGTGTTTTCTATATTATAAGCTTCACTTTCATTCCAAACTTCTTTATATATATCATTGGAAGATAATACTTTGCCAGGATTTTTGATGAAGTAAAGTAAAATTTTATACTCTATAGGAGTTAGCTTTACTGGTTTACCTCTTAGAGTAACTTCTTTTGTATCAATATTAACTTTTAGGTTACCAGTTTTATATTGCTTTTTAGATTTTTTTTCTTCAGTTGAATAACTACGCTTTATAATGGATTTTATTCTTGCTTTTAATTCTAGCATCTCAAATGGCTTAGTCATATAGTCA
>JAFXWR010000135.1 GCA_017542725.1 Lachnospiraceae bacterium
ACCACTTGCATTATTTGCATGAGTATAATCTTTATTATGTGGACAACTCTTGGTATACCCTTTTACCATCTCTATCACTTCATTGATATGAGTTTCAAGAGTATATGCGTTATCTACATCTGTTCCTGCTGAACGGTCCGCAGCGTACCGTCCGAAAACATAGCTAGTTTCCCAGCTATACAAGTGTGCGTCCTCTAGCGTAGGGTCAGGTATATCACCCTTATAATGCACGAACAACGCTACTTCTTTATTTGGTATATTGAATTTAACAGTTCCAGCACCAGTTGCTCTATTTGGTGCGCCACTTCCACATACTGTCTCATAAGATGCATTAGGGTCTGATAATGGAGACTTCTTTGTTGAGAATGTAGCCTCTACAAACTCTGCACCCTGATAAGGGTTCTGTATTGTATATTCATCTCCTGCTGAAAGATATTGTGTCTGCCACAAACCTGAGTCATCTTCTACGCACAAAACAACTTGATTTTTCTGATTTAAACAAATAGAACAGATACCCCATGATGAACTTTTATCCATCATTTCACCAGTTGAAATAAGTCCACTTGGAGGGTTTACTGTACTTATTCCTTGTAAAGGTATATCGTAAAATCCACCTTTAGGGAATGAACCTCTCAAATAACTTGAAATAAGGGTCTTATTATCACTTATCTTACTTCCTATACCGTAAGCAAGTCCTGATATGATACCACTTGAAGATGTGGTCATACCCGTGAAATTTTTACACCAAAGACACCCTTCGAAATTGAGGAAAACGCATTTCCCCTGTGCCATATATGTTCTGATTTGGTCCTCTGTTACACCACAGGCTAACGCCAGCTTAGAAGCCCATGTAGAACCCGTTGAAGTATTTGTATTAGCACACCAGTTAGTAATAGCCTTACCACCACCTGCTCCGTTCTGACCACCTACGCACCAATGCATTGAATTAGGCCAAGGGGCAGAAAATACGCCCCCCAAGTTTGCACCGCTTATCTTACTATCAGAGGAACAATCTCCGGGATTCCCATAATAATCAGAATTAATTATATAAATTCCGTGACCTACTGCGGTAGAAGGCGAAGTTTCACTATCCGCAATACTTACGGTTACAAACACGCAAACCTTCTCCTTTGAGGGACCACCTACAATATCCCTTGTAGTTGAATGTCCTGCATCCTCCGCAGAAATAACAGGCATACCGCTACCACCGCTACCACCGCTACCCGCGTCATTTGCTGCGAATACTGTTTGCGTACTGATTGGTAACAACGTTAAACCTAACATCATTGCCATTCCTAGCAATACCTTTTTAAACTTTACATTCATACAATCGTCTCCTTATCTATGAATTAAAAGGAAAAATAAAAAACATAACATTTAAAACATTTAAAAATAATCTATAATACTTATAATTTCATCTAAATAAAATACGAAATCATCTAACATACATTTCTTGATTTCGGTCAACTTTTATAGGGTTCAATAGATGCCTTTACAAATGCAAGCCTTACCTCATCATTCATACCCTCTAGTACTTCTGCAACTTTTACATTCTTTTTCTCTAATTCAGCAATATATAGCTTAAAAGCCTTTTTCTCTGTATCATCTAATTGTCCCATTACACTCATAACAATAGGGTCTAAAGGCGTTGTCTTAGGCTTTTCTTCCATTTCAAACGGTATCTCACCGTTTAAAAACTGTTCTACTTGTTCCTCTGTATAACATATATGACCACCGGGTGTTTTATGATGCTCTTTGAATACTCCTTTATTACTCCAATTTATTACGGTTTGTTGTTGTACTCCTACTCTCTCTGCAAATTCTTTTGTTGATAAATACTTCATAATTTTATTCCTACCTTCCGTTTTAATTTAACTCGTTTAACTTTCTCGCTATTTCTGCATAGTTGTTGTTTTCTTTATACTGCTCATAAAAATCTATTATTTCTTGTGGTATCTTTCTCGTTTCGATAAAATCCTTTATCATACTTTTTATCTTCTCTTTTTCTGTATCGGACTTATATGTATAAGGTATTCTTAATATTGGAATCTTATACTTTAAACAGAACTCGTTTTTAGCATTATCTCTACGTCTACGCTCTTGAAAAGGTACATTATCCTCAAAATAAGGTATCTTATCAGTAAAATGTTGCTTACCATCAGGTTCTATGATTAATCTCTTACTCGAAATCCATACATCAAAAGGAAACCATTTTACCTTTATATCTTGCTCAAATTTTTTCTCTGCCGTAAATGGAATCTGCAATTCTTTCAAATAAGCATATACAAGGCGTTCTGTTTTACTACCGCTACAATAAGGGCAATTTGTACCTTCTTTTGTACGGTGGGCAATACCTGCAATCCATTCATGGCCCTCCTTACATAACCACCATACTTTACTCGGTGTACCAGTTGTTACTTCGGATGGTAATAAATTACCATTCTTTTCATAATTCCACTCTGATGCTAAACTCGGATAAAGTGTTAATAAATCAGTTTCACCTTTAATTGGTAATCTTCCACTACAATAAGGGCATCCTCTATGCATTGTGGTTCTATGTGCTATTGTAGATTGCCATTCATGACCTTTTTCGCAAACCCACCAAAATTTCTTTGCGCTACCCTTTGTAACGTCTTTTGGCGTAACACCAATATTCTTACTATAATTCCA
>JAFXWR010000136.1 GCA_017542725.1 Lachnospiraceae bacterium
TCCGAATATCACGCCTTTGCTTACATGGTTAGCATTTTCACTCTCAAACTCGTCACTTATCTCGCCATCGTTTCCATTTTCATCCCATTCGTTTTTAAGATTTTTAATTTTAGCATCAATTTGGTCTATTTGCTTTCCAACATTATTTAACATATCTTGAGTAATGCTTTGGTTGCCATTAGCGAGTTCTGTTTGCATCTGAGCGAGTTGTGTCTTTAATTCTTCTCTCTTTCTATTAAGTCCACCATAAGTCTCATCATTTAATACTAATTTTGAAGTAACTGTATTGTCGCCAAGAAGTTCTTTCATATCCTTAACTTTCTTTTGGACCTCATCAAGCTTCTTCTTGGTATCCTGAACCATTTCTACAGTTACACCAGAATTGGCATCTTTAACTTTACTAAGATAATCATTAAGTTGGTCTCCGTAGGCTTTTTCCTGATTAAGTAATTCTTGGTAGGTGGTCTTTGTTCCTTCTTTGGCTGCAGATGAAAAACCTTGAACATATGCCTGCCCTGCTGCAGAACCTGCATTTGATGCACTTCCAGTATTTGTCGCAGTTTTTGAACCATTTCCAAAAGTGTTATATTGCTCAGTTATTAAGCCTTCATACTTATCAATAACTTCTTTACGCTCTTTAGCACTTTCATCATATAATTCTATCTGCTTTTTTAATTCTGCAATTTCATTTTTTCGTCTTCCAATTTCAGCATCCGCACCATAATATCCAAGACCTGTCTTTTTTCTTTTAGCTGCTATATCCTTTTGGTATCTTTCAAGTTCGTCCTCTTTCTTGATTAATTCCGAAACATACTTTATTCTATCACTTTTAGTCTCTTCTTCTGCTTTAATAGCCTCTTCATAATCACCTTGATAAGCATTGATTTTTGCTTCAAGACGTTTTTTCGCTATTACTTGGTCCAATGTTCCTATTAATTCATTATATTTAGTTATTTGACCATTAATGCATTCTATTTCAACTCCAGTATATTGTTGAATAAGTGGCAAAATTGTGTTGATTCTATCTTGTTGGCCTTCTTTTACTCTACCATTTTCATCTACAAGTGTTTTAAGTTCATTGACAAGAGCTTGAGTTTTATTAGCTTCGGCATCTATGCCTGCAATAGTTTTTTCTCTTTCCTCTCTATTTGCAACTAATTGATCTCTTTGTTCTTCAAGGGCTTTGGTATGTGCTTTTATTTCTTCATTCGCATCTTTATAATTCATTATTAAGCCAATTAAACCACCAACTAAAAGCCCAATAAGTGTTGTTATTAGTCCTATTGGATTAGCATTCATTGCAGTATTAAGTCCTAATTGAGCAGAGGTAGCACTTATTAAATTAGGTATTAATTGTTTTACTGCCTCACACATACCTTTTAACCCTGCTACAATTGTTGACTTTAATTCTATTGCTTTAAGAATTAACATCTTTGTTATTATGCCAGAAAGAACTGGTATAATGGTTTTCATATTTTTAATAACTAATGTTACTAAATTAATAGCAGTCTTCATTACTGTAGATATTACTTGTCCAAAAGCTTTTATCTCGTTGCTTTTTAATAAATTTGATAACTCTTTCATTGCTTCAGCAAGCGGTTCTTTAAGTCCCTCATAAATAGATATTTGCATTTCAGCAAATGAGTTTCTTAATAATTGCATTTGAGACTCTACTGTATTATATACTTGACCTGCTGAATCTCCTAAAAAGGCTGCTTTTTCCCACTCATCATTTGCCTTTGACATATCTTCAGCTAAAAGTTCACTTGCATTAGCAAGTTTTTTAAGTGTTTCTGTCTGTCGTATATTCTTAATATCAAGCTCTTCAAGAAGAAGGTTAAGGCTTCCACCTTCATCCTTAAATTTAGTCATTCCTGTAAGAACATCTTGGAATGCTTCTGACACATTAGTTTTCCATTTGCTAGCAAATTCACTTGAAGAAACCCCTGCAACTTGAGCCCATGTTTGTAACTCTTTGCTATTCTTATCCACAGCCACATCAATGCTATTCATTATCTTAGATATTGCAGAGCCACCCATTTCGGCATTTATTCCAACAGAGCCAAGAGCAGTAGATAATGCAAGTATTTCTTGATGTGACATTCCTATAAGTTTAGCACTTCCACTTATTCTACTTGCAAAATCCATTATGGTTGACTCAGTAGTAGCTGTGGTTGACCCAAGATAAGATAATGTTGAGGCAAATTTTCTATACTCTTCAGGTTTTAACCCAGTAACATTAGCATATTGTGCTATCATAGTAGCACCTGCTTCTTCAGTTAAATCTGAAGTTTTTGCTAAATCTATTATTGAATTACTAAAATCTTTAAGACTATCTTTTGCTATACCAAGTTGAGAGCCCATCTGATATATAGATGCCAACTGGTCAGCACTTATTGGCTTTTCAAGCGCAGTCTTTCTTATTTCAGTTTCTAATTTTTTAAAATCTTCTTCTGTTCCGCTTGTAACCTTTTTAACACCTGCAAAAGCAGATTCAAATTGCATACCAGTATTGATTGTTTCTTTTGTGAAATCTACAAGGGCTTTGCAGGCTTTTTTGGCAAGAGTTGCAGCTAAATCCGAAAGAACATATGACAATGTATTTAATTTAATTGCATGATTATCTTCAGCCTTTATTGCTTTTTCGTGTGCCTCAGTAAACCGCTCCAAATCTTGCCTTGCTAATTCTGTTCTTGTCTGCTGATTAAGCAACTCTGTATTTTTTTTCTTTATTGCTTCTAAATCTAGTGTTTGTGCACTTCTCAATTTCTCAAGTTCTTTCCTTAAAGCATCTTCCATTTTAGCATTTTCTTTTACATTCTTATTCAACAACTCAAGTCTACTATTATAATCGGCCGATGCTACAGTTGCATATTTTATACCTGCAGAAATTTCTTTTAGCGACGAACTTATTTCTTTTTTTGCTTGCCTAAGTTCACTAACATCAACTCCCATTTTTAAGGTATAATTTTTATCCGTCATAATATCTCCCAACAAAAAACCAACTCATTATCAAGTTGGCTTCTAATAATTTAATATTTATTCTTAACGAATATTCAAATAGTCACTTTAACGGCATAATAAAACTATGATACTTACAGTTGAAATTGTGTTTAGCCTTTACTTGTGAATTATACATTTCCTCTTTTTGTTCTCTTTCCCACTCTTCTCTTTCTCTTGTGGTCATCAAAAACTCTTCGCCACCAATGACGACCTTATCAAGTGTTATAAGTTTTGTGTTCTTATCATATCCCATTACTAATTCCTATTGACTATTTCTATTTTGCGACTCATTATTCTTTTCATCACTACTTCTCTTAAATAAAGATGCTATTATAGTTCCAATCCCCGATAACCCAAACAATGAACCAGCAACAACACAAGCTACATTGCTTGGTGATTTCAAAATTATATATGCACCTATTATCATCAACAGTGCAGATAAAATAGCTCCTAATCGTAAACTTTCAACATTCTCAGAATGAATGTATTCGATTATTGTATTATCATTTTTGTGTTGATGCTCTTGTTCTTTTTCAGCAAGTTTAATTACTCTATCTGCAAAACCAGGATTAATCTTGTCATACCCTGCTAATATATTCGGAGGTGGTATGGGGCCACTATACTCAGCCGCAATCATTCCAGAATTATTTTGGTTGGAGTTCTCTTGTTGCTTTTTCAATACATTGTCCGACATTATGGAAATCTCCTTTTAATGCTTCACTTATTCTTTGTGGCCCAAATGTATGACTAACAACGCCATATCTTTTATAATTTGGTTCTAAAACATCTGACAAACTGGCAATAGAACAAATAATGCGTTGCTTTCTAAAATATCTGTATGGTCTTATTGAACTTACAAAATTATTAGCTATTCTATTTTTTATATTATTTGCCAACATTAATATCTCACTATTAATTTACTTGTTATTATTTTATCATTTTCTGCTGCAATTTACAACCCCAAATAACAAAATTGAGAAATTAAACTATTAGTTTAAAACATTGTGAAATATTGAGTTTCAGCCCTTTTCTAGCACCTTCTGAAACTCTGACCTCATAATTTCCTGAACCTTTTCCTTAGTTTCCTTGCCATATATAGCCTTATAAAGTTTTGTGTCCTTTTTGACTCTTGGTGTGCCATATACCTTAGTTCCATACATCAGAAATATCGATGGCAAACCACCATTTTTTATATCAAATCCCACAGGTATTTTAGCAACTGTTCCGCTCCACTCTACTGGAGCATCTTTAAGTGATTTCATAGTTTCGCCGGATCTATTATGAGGTGTCATAGCACTCTCTAAGTTGCTATTTATGTAATCACGGCTTTTCTTGAGTGCGCTCTCTGCTACCTCTTTCACATTTGCACCCATCTTATGCATATCTTCTATCATTTTATCAAGACCGCTAAAATCTAATTTTAACTTCGCCATATTAGAACCACTTATCTCCTGCAGGCACTTTTTTCACATTGTTTTTCTTTATTGTCTTTTCTTGTTTAGCACTCCGTCTTAATATTCTTCGTGCTACTCTAAATACATCAAATGCCTTTTTATATCTTGTCTCTATTGGGTCAATTCCATTAAATGTAGTTGCAATCATTATTTGCAACTCAAAAAGCATATCATATACGGATTGAGGCTCGCTTAAGTTTCCCCAATCCCCAGTTGGTTTTTTGCAGCACTACCTGCAAGCCCACCAATCTCTTTTATAGCAAATGCAATAATATTCACTATAACCTGCACAACTTCTTTTGTGCTAGCAGTCTTAAGTTCCTCTTCAGTAAGCCCACCAAATACATCAAGTAATAATGGCTTTACATTCTTAAGATTTTTCATAATGACTTCCAATATAGCATTTTCATCACTATCACTTTGAACCTTTTCTAATATCTCCATCATATCTTCAACTATGCCAAAACTCATGTCCAAAGTCTCAGTCTTATATGTTTTTACTACTTTCTTTTTACCTTTTACTTTTCCGTAAATATTTAATGTTAAACTATTCATACATCCTCTCTATAACAATCAAACGACATTTTTTACAAAAAGTCGGTCGATTATTAATCATAAATCGACCGACATAAACTTGTTATTAAATAATATTATATTAACCTACCTGAATTTAGCACGCCTCCTCTCACCTTTTATAATAGGATTCAACTAAATATTAAATATGCTTAAGCATGGGTACTATATTAGCCATTAGCTGGAGTGAATGAATCAGGTGTCTGAACTTCTGCAAAGAAATCTGCATCAGTTGTCTTTTCACCATCTACTACGATGCCGAAAGCACCTTTATTCTCATTTTCTGCGAACTTGTGAGTTGTCTTAATTCCAGTGAATACCAACTCTTGACCATTCGCATCAGTTCCCTCATTTTCAGTCTGATGTGACTCATTTGGGATAGCAAATGTTCCTTTGAGTCTCCACACAAATCTGTATGTGCCATCAGTTGCTTTTGTCTTGTAGCCGATAGCAAAATACTTATCGGTTCTATCGCCTTCAATAAGCATTCCTTTTGTCGCATCATACTTTCTTCCAGTTATCTTAGCCACCATTGGTAAAGATAATACAGATGCTTGAATAGTAACTGTATCCTTACCTTGAGCGTTTATTACGATTACTGGAGCATTATCGTAATAATGTGTCTCAGATGAATTCTCAGTTTCCTTAGAAATCTCTGCAACGCCTGCTAACTTTTCCACTGCACCAAATGTAATTGCATCTGATGCATCTTTAGTAACTTCAGCTACAACGAGGTTTTCAACACCTCTAAATTCTTTAATTTCTTGTCCCATAAATTATTATATCTCCTTTCCATAATCTACATAAATTGCATTGATATGACGACCAATATAATTTGGTTCATCACTTGGCACATCTATGCCTTTACCATCAACTAAAAAACCATTGTTTTTAAGTGCTGTGATAACCTGCTCTAAGGTATTATAGACTTCTTTAGGATTATTCCCATACACATTGACATCAAAATCGTGTTCATAGCCAATAGTCTTATTGTTATCATAATGGCTTTTATCACTTGATTCATTTTCCCAAATTGTGATAAATAAACTTGGGTATTGCTGATTTTCAGAAAATGAACCTTGTCTATATACTTTATTATCAACCAATGGATCTAAGATTCCTATCAATTTTTCTACCACCATTAAGCATTACCCATCACTTTCTTAACTTTGATTTTCATAGTTTTGTTTCTCATAGAGACATTCTCTGGAGCACCAATAATTTCATATTGGTTGTCATCATCAAAAGCAAGTCTACAATCAGATGTTATATCTGGATTGTACCAGGTTTCTACATTTGCAGTATCAACAACTGCCAATAACCCATTAACATCTTTTTCATTGCTTGTAGTCGTGACTGTGCCACCATAGGTCTTAAAGCTGCAGTTAATTATGCTTGCATCTTTACACTTAGGAAATGTCTTACTCGGCACACCCATAGACCTTGTGATAACAGGTTTTAACAGATACATAGCTGTGGTGTATGGCTCATTAATTTTATACATAACTATTGTCCCTCATCTGAATCGTTAGACTCACTTGTATCATTTTGATTATTGTTCTCAGGTTTTGCAAACTTGAGCTGAATAATCCTTTCCTTTGTGTAAGGGCTTAGTTTGATTTCACCACCACCATAGTTCCACGTATCTGTGACCCCTGCAACTATAGCACCATATGACATCTTATCTTTTACAACTTCAGATGGCACACCTGCAGATTTCATATAGTCTTTCATTCCATCTATATAAACTCTAAGTGTGTCATCTTGAGCTGTAGAAGTTATCCCTAATGCTTTTTTAACTTTTGACAATATCTCGTCCATTAAATCCCTCTAAATAATATTAGCCATTTCCACCGTCATCTGATTCTGTAGATGATGTTGCTGTTGACTTCTTGATGATAAAGCAACCATTGACATCAAGGAGCTTTCCATCCATGATAGTAAGTCCCTTGTTAATCCATTTGTTAGTTGCTTCATCGAAGTATCTCTTATAACCTATTTGAAGATTAGAATTGATACAATATGCATTTGTATCCATATAGATAGCAAATGCTTCGTCATTTGCAGCCTCAGAGAAGTTCTTCAAAATATCTGGCTCAACAAGCAATACTTCTCTTCCACAGAATCTGCACTCTGCTTGACCATTTACAGGATTGTAAGTCTCTGCATAAAGTGGTCTATGATTGTCATCCTTAAGAGTCATTACATATGTCTCCCAAGTTTCAGGAGTCATTATGATAATGCCTTTGCCTCTATAAGCAAGCTTAATTTTTGCAAAGAGTTTTGTTCTCCAAGAAGTCCAATCCTTAAGTTCTGCATCAGTCATAGTTATCTTATGAGCTGCTGGAACTCTTGTGTCATTAAGGACACCTAAAGGTTGGCCACTGCCAGTTCCGTTGATGATGATTCTGTCAAACTCTTTCACAAATGCTTCTGCAAGAAGTTTTGCGA
>JAFXWR010000137.1 GCA_017542725.1 Lachnospiraceae bacterium
AATATTTCAAATCTTGATACTTCGCTAGTTAATGACATGGACTATATGTTTGCATATATGTATGAATTGGAAACACTTGATATCAGTTCATGGAATGTAGAAAATGTTGAATCGATGGACTATATATTTAACTATAGTAAATTTAGATCTATTGATATGCACGGATTAAATACTAAAAAAGTAAAAAGAATGGATAGCATGTTTGATGATTGCGAACTTCTTGAGACTGTAAATATGAGTAATATGAGTAATGACGTTTTAGAGTCAGTTTATAGCATGTTTGAATGGTGCTACTCACTAAAAAATGTGAACTTAACTAATTTTAATACGTCTAAAGTGAAAAATTTTGAACAAATGTTCCGCGAATGTTATTCACTTGAGACACTTGATCTTAGTACTTTTGATACTAGTTCAGCTACTGATATGTATATGATGTTTGCGGATTGTTATAAATTAAAAAGTATAAATGTAAGCTCATTTAACACAAGTAATGTAAATAATATGGGTGAGATGTTTATGGATTGCTATTCTCTACAAAGTATTGATGTATCTAGTTTTGATACAAGTAATGTAACAGATATGCATTCTATGTTTGCAGAGTGTCAGATGCTTACAAGCATTGATGTAAGTAATTTTAATACAAGCAAAGTTAAAAGTTTTAATTATATGTTTGATGAATGTCATTTGATTACGGAACTTGACTTAAGTAATTTTGATACTAGTCTTGGAACTAATTTTAATTCGATGTTTTATGGCATGAAAAAACTCGAAAGGCTTAATATCTCAAGTTTCAATGTAGATACAGGGTCAGTTAATACAATGATAAGCCAATGCCCAAGTTTAGATATACTCAATATAAGTAGTTCGGTATCTAATAAAATAGAAAATATGCTTTTTATAGGTTCGTGGAAAAATATTGCTACAAGTGTAGAATATTCATTTGACTTAGTTAACGGTTTAGTTACTATTCCTCATTGGGTTGCAGGTACTTATGAAAAGGTATCAGATGAATCATATATATATAGTGTATATTGGTATATTGTAAATGGAACAGAATTACATTTATCAAACGCAGAACCAACTAATGCATCATATGTAGCAGGACAAGTAGTTGATGAATTATCATTAAATAATAGGTGCGATTTGCCTTGGGATATCTTATATATTACGTCTGCTACACTTGATGATAGTATAAAACCATCTTCTTTCAAATGGTTTAGAGATTATAGAAATCTAGTGAGTCTTGACATTTCAAATCTTGATACGAGCAAGTTAACTAATTTTTCATATTCGTTCCAAAATTGTAATAAATTACAAAGTATTAATTTTGGAAATATAGATACTAGCAACATTACCCGAATGAATTATATGTTTAGAAATTGTTATGAACTTGAAAATGTTAATATGAACAATTTCAATACAAGTAAACTTGAAAATATTGATGGTATGTTTATGCGTTGTTATAAATTGCAGAGCTTTACCTTTGAAAATTGGGATTGTAGTAAAATAACAAGCATGCTAAATACATTTAATTCTTGTGAAAGTATACAAAGTATTAATATGCAAGGTACATTTACAAATCTTGCATCTTTGCAATCTGCTTTCCAAGATTGCAAAAATCTTGAAAGTTTAGACTTATCAGGAATGACTACAAAATTAAAAGGGTCTTATAACACTTTTGTTCGATGCTATAAATTAAACGAAATCATATGTAGCAATGCGATGGCAAAAGGATTAAGTTCTAATACTGGTTTATCAGGCGATTGGAAACATGTTGATAGTGGCCAAGTGTTTGCATTTAATAATCGAACTCAAAAAGTTGATATACCATCAGATATAAACTTATCAGGCCGATTTGTAAAGTATATGGATGGAAGACATGAAATTTTATACAATAATAATACAAGAACATATAAGGTAGTTAATGATGGTGAGATAGTTAAAAAAAGTATATGGTTCCCAGGTGCTCATAGAAATATAATAGCTTACTATATAGATAAAGAAAAAACAATAGCTTATGATGACACTATACCAGTTACGACGGATTTACATATCTATACAGAAATCGACGGCTATGAGTATGTACCTGTAATTTTTGTAAATATGTCAGATGATACTATAAATACCGTAATGGCAAGAAGTGATGTGCCGGTTTCAGAACCAATAGAACCAGTTCGTGATGGTTATATATTTGAAGGTTGGAGTGAAAGCAATTCTCTTAATGGCTTAGATTATGATTTTACTGAGCCTGTTGGAAGTTCTTTTGTTGTTTTATATGCAAAATGGAATGAAACAACAACTAGATATCTAAAAAGAATTGCGATTGAAGCATCTGCGAGTGATTTGTATTACGATGTTGGAGAAACATTTAATCCAGAAGGGCTTAAATTAAAACTTACATATAGTGCTGATCCTATTACTGAGTATGTAGAATATAATAATACAACCAAAGATAATTTCACATTTAATCCTTTACTTGAAACAGAGTTGACATCTGAAACTACTAGAATCAAGATAACATATGGTGGAAAATATTGTTATCAACCAATTACTGTTCGAGAATATAATAAAGTTGGATTTAATATGAAGGGTCATGGAGCTCAGATTGCCACATATAGTGTAGTAAGTGGGTCATTAATTACTGCACCTAATATACCAGTAGAATCTGGATATAGATTTGATGGTTGGTATAAAGAGGACACATACGATAATTTATGGAAATTTGAAACTGATAGAGTAGATAGAGATACGATTTTATATGCTAAATGGACTATTGTATCATATACGCTAAAACAAGACTGGTATAATAGTACAATTGCTGGAATGAGTGCAAATGATATAACTAGTATAAAAATAAGTATGTATCCTGCAGCATCGCCATCAAATGTAAATGCGGTATGGCTTATACCAGAGAGCGGAGGACTTATTTGTTCAAGAAAAGGAACGGAAGTGAATATTTATGCTCCTAACACTTCTTTAAATAATAAAATAAATTTGCCTTCAGATTCAAGTTTCTTATTCTCGGGTAGGGCATGGGATGCGATTGAAAGCGAATATATGGTTGACATGGCAAGTGCATTTACACATTGTCAAAGTATAAGTGGATTAGAACTTCTTAATACAAGCAATGTAACAAATATGCATGCTATGTTTTGGTCACTTGGAAGACATAATATGTATGACGGTGGACCATATGGCTTTGATGACACTTTATTAGCAGATCCACAATCAATCGCTATAGATGTATCAGGCTTTGATACATTTAATGTCACAGATATGAGTAATATGTTTGATGGGTCTGCTATCAGTACTATCAATGTAGGCAACTTCAATACTTATAGTTTGACAAATGCCCAAGGATTGTTTGGAGAATGCGGATTGCTTCAAAGCATAGATTTAAGTAATTTTGGTACAGCCACTATATCTAATGCGGCAGGAATGTTAACATATTGTGTATCACTTACAAGTATAAACTTAGATGGTGTTACATTTGAAAATGCAACAGATATGGCAGGTATGTTTGAAAATGACATAGTGCTTACGAGTCTTGATTTAAGTAGTTTTAGAACAAATAATGTAACATATATGGCAGGTATGTTTGGCGGTTGTACAAATTTACAAACTATAACTGTATCAAGTCATTTCGTTACAACAAATGTTACAAGTAGTGACAATATGTTTGATAATTGTATGGCATTAGTTGGTGCTAATGGCACATCATATGTAGATAAAGTGGAAATAGATGAAACAACAGCTAAGAATAAAACTTATGCTTGGATAGATGGGAAAAATGCAATTGACGGATACTTTACTGGTGCAGGCATGGTTACATTTACATTTGATTTAATGGGTAAGGGAACTAATTTTAATCGAACTATAGAAAAAGGTGATAGATTAATGGAACCTGCTAGTCCATCTTGCATAAATTATATATTTGAATATTGGTATGAAGGCACAGATGAGAATACTCCATTTAATTTTGATATTCCTATAAGCCAAACTAGTGCAAATCAAAGAACGCTAAAAGCAAAATGGAGAGAGGCAAAAATTAAAAGGGTAGTAGCAGTTTCATCACCTTCAAAATTAAATTACAATGTAGGTGAGGCTATAGACTTAACTGGACTTAGAGTTCAAGTTATTTATGAAGATAATACAGTAGTTGATGTTGAGTATGGTCCTGAAACTGTAGATAAGTTTACTATAATGGCAACCATGATTAATGAAAGTAATATTGTAAATGATAGAGAGTTTATAACTGTTAAATATATTGGGACTTATGTAGATGGCGAATATGGATATATAGAATTTGATAATCCGTGGTCAAAAACAGATGTATTTGTTTTAAGAGCATATAAGATTAATATATTAGATATAAATGAACCTGCAAAAAATTTCAATAATAATGTAGTAGCATATGTAGGTGTGACTAAATTATATATAAATGACGATAGTCAACAACCATGGGTTAGCACCATGACATATAAAGACTATTTGAAGAAATATCCACCTATAGTATTCTATAAAAATATTGGTGACACTGAAGCAAGTCCCGCAAATAGAGAAAAGAGAAATATAGGGACATATCTATACGGAATGATTGATGCAACTAATGGAATGGTAGGATATCCTGGAATGAAAGATGTATATATCACACCTGATTTTATGACTTCAAATGGCACAGGATATCTTGATGCATATTATCGTGGTAGATATTTTAGACTTGGTATGATATGTGATTCAGACAATAGTGTTTCATTCAGACCAAGGTTTGGTGACTTTGAAAGAATAGAAATTAAAGCATCACCTTCAAAATTAGATTATGTAAAAGGTGAAGATAAATTTGACCCTACAGGTCTTATTATAAATACAGTAAATAAAGTTAAAGATCATAATGGTAATCCTGAGTATTATGCATATAAAGAGTTTAAGTATTCTGATTATGCTGATGAGATAACATTTGATATTGATTTAGATGAATTCCTTCAGTATGCTAATAATCAAATAACTGTTAACTTTAGAGGAAAAAGTTGCACTTTAGATTTAAATATTATTGCTCCAGCTTCAGATTATAGAAGAGTTGAGTTTGAAAATGGATATGATGGAACGAAAATTGCCACTAAATCAGTTGTAATTGGAAATAAGATTAATGCACCCGAGAATCCAACAAGACAACATTATAATTTTGTTAAGTGGATTATAAAGGGAACAGACACCGAATTTGATTTTAAAACTGTAATTAATGATAATTATGTATTAGAGGCAGTTTGGAATGCAAAAGCTTATCCAGTAAAACTATATAAAGATTTACAACATTTTAGTAATGATAATTCACCATGGAATCACACTAGAATATATGGACAAGAGTTTAGCTTACCAACTGTTGATGAAGCAATAGCTAATTGGGGGGTAGTTGAAAGTACACTTAGACAGTGGACAGATGGCTTAACCGGTCTGCCTATATTAAATATAGCCGAGGATGATGGTAGAGAAGAAATAAAAATATATGCAACATGGGATGAAAATGTATACAATGTCACATACAATAAAAATGGTGGTGAATGGAAAGTTGGAGCATTTAATAAAGCAACAAGATCATATTCAGAAAGATTAGATTTACCAACATCAGATGACATAGAAAAAATTATAGGTACTGATGTATATGAGTTCGCTGGTTGGTGGACTCAAGATGGAAGCACAACTAATCAGTGGGGAACAAGGGTGGAATTTGTAGGTGCAAATGTAAGTCAAGATGTAGAAGTATTTGCTAAGTGGAAATCCACAGTATCATTTAATGCAAATGGTCACGGCACTACACCAGCATCAATAGAGATAAGTGGTTCGCAAAATATAACGCTTGCAAGTATTAGTGATATAGGATACACATTTGGTGGTTGGTATGATGGAGAAAATTGGATGGCATCAAATAGAATAGGTTGTGGTGGGGAAACTATTACATTCACTGGTCCAAAAATTTTATATGCAAAGTGGACTGCAAATGTTTATACTATAAATTACAATGCAAATGGAGGAATGATAACTGGTGATACTTCATTTGATAAGACTTACGACACTGCATATGTAGGAGAACTTGCAACTCCTACAAAAGATGGATATATATTTGATGGATGGTATACAACAAGTGGATTAACTACAACATATGACAAGAATTTAGATTCTATATACGAAGAAGGTAAGACTACACCTTATTACATCTATGCAAAGTGGACAGCAAAGACATATACTATTAATTACAATGCAAATGATGGAACAATAACAGGTGCTACATCATTTACAAAGACATATGGTACAGCATATAGCAGTGCACTTACTACACCAACAAAAACAGGATATACATTTGGTGGATGGTACATTGATAATGAAACATTTAATACAAGTTACAATAAAGCAAATGATAATATATATGTAGAAGGCCAAACAGATCCATATTATATCTATGCTAAGTGGATTCCAAAAACATATACTATAAAGTATAATGCAAATGGTGGAACAGTAAGCCCAGTGTCATTTACTAAGACATATGCTTCGGCAATTACAACTGATTTAGCAACTCCTAGTAAGATAGGATATACATTTGATGCTTGGTATACTGACAATACAACATTTACTAATGCATATGACAAAACAAATGATGCAATTTATGTAGAAGGTACAACAACATATAATATATTTGCTAAGTGGACTGAAAACGAATATACAATCACTCTCCACGAAGATGGTGGAACATATGCTACAAGTTACACAGCACCTATAAGTAGGTTGTATCATGAGAGTAAGACACTCCCAACAAGTGCAAATATAACCAAAGTAGGATATACATTTGATGGCTGGTATACAAATGCAGAGAAGACAGGGTCTAAAGTAACAAGTGTAGCAGCAAACACTGATGCAAGTAAAGAATACTGGCTTAAGTGGAATGAAAATTCATACAGCATAACATATGTAGAAAACGGTGGAACATATGTTGGTGGATATACCAAACCAACAAGTAGAAAGTATTCAGACAATACTTTACTTCCAAGTGATATAGAAATAACAAGGACAGGATATACATTTGGTGGCTGGTATGAGAATTCAGATTTTACAGGTTCAGCTATTACAAGAATAGGACCAGGTGTTGCAGCACCAAAAGTAGTATTTGCTAAGTGGAATGAAAAGACATACACTATAACATATAAAGACTATGATGGTACAGCACTTACAGCATCTAACTGGAAAGCAGGATACACAGCACCTACAAGTAGAAAGTACACAGATAGAGTTGTGCTTCCTTTTGGAGACCAAGTAATAAAACCAAATTCAATTTTCATCGGATGGTTTGAAGAAGGTGACACAAGTGAGAAAGAAATAACAGTCATAGCAAGTAATACTGAAGAAGTAGTATTAAGGTCAAAGTGGGAGACTGCATATGAAGTAACATTTAACTATATGGGTTACGGAACAAATGAAGTTGACCGAGTAATTAGTGGGCATCAAGTCGAAGCACCAAATAAACCAACAGCAGATGGCAAGAGGTTTGTAGGGTGGTATAAGACATATAATGCAGGAGCAGCAACTTTGGATGAACAATTTAGTGATCCATATAACTTTAATGATCAAGTAACAACATCATTCACACTTTATGCAAAGTGGGAAGACATACCTACACATACAGTAATCTTTAATTTGACGAGTGGAACTAATCACCCAGCGGTTGGAGAAGTAGATGCAGTAGCAAATCAATATATTGTAGATGGCGAGAGGGCAAGTGAACCATCAACGCCAATTTCAAATGGATATGTATTTAGGGGATGGTTCGTTGATGACACATTTACTAACGCATATAATTTTAATACTGCAATCAAAGCACCAACTACAATCTATGCAAAGTGGGAAATAGTAACATTTAACATCACATATAATTTAGATAATGGTAAGTGGGCAGAAGGGTATACAGCACCAACAAGTTGGACTTGGGTATCAGTCAATACAACTGCATTACCAAATTCAACTAACATAATAAGAAATCACTACACATTTGCTGGTTGGTATAATAATAACAATGAACAAGTAACAACACTTGTAGGAGTAGATAATAGTCTAAAACTTACTGCTAAGTGGACATTTAGCCCAGGAAGTGCAACATATTATACAATTAATTTCTTGGCAGGTGATGGACAAGGCTCTATGAGTTCACAATATGCCTTCCTTGGAGAAGATACAACACTTAATACAAACACATTTACGAAATCAGGTTATGTATTTAGTAAGTGGACATCAAATGACGGAAGAACATTTACAAATGCTCAGAATATCGGCGAAGTAACAAGCGACCTAATCTTAACTGCTGTGTGGACAAAATCAAGTAGTCCAAATAATCCAAAACCACGTAAACCATCAAGAGGCGGCGGTGGTGGTGGAGGCGGAGGCGGAGGCGGTGGAGGTGGCGGAGCAATGCCACTAAGCAATCCAGCGCCAACAACCACTGAAAATGCCGTATCAAAACCAACTATAATTCCGATTGTAGATGCAAGTTTGACAGCTTGGACATTTGATATAGTTACAAATAAATTCAAACTAACTTTAAATGTAAATGGACAAAGTTCAGCAGCAGGAAATGGATTTATAACTGTCAATGATGTCGAGACTAAGACAATAAATGAAGTCCAAACTCAAGTTGCAGTTCAAAACACATATTACATAGATACAGAAGGCAATATGGTCACAGGTTGGGTAAAGACAACAGATAACAAGACTTACTTCTTTGAAAATGCTAAGACTATAGACGAAGGTAAAATGGCAATTGGTTGGAAACTAATACAAAATGATTGGTATTATTTCCAAGTTGACGGATCAATGTTGACAAGTTCTTTCACACCAGATGGATATATAGTTGGAGCAGATGGCAAAATGCTATCAACAACATAGGGGGAAGTAATTAAGTAATCGTAGGGGCGGATACTATCCGCCCTTTTTATTGAAATACAAAAATGTCGTTTTTATTATAAAAATATGATATAATTAGTGAATGCAAAAAGTAAATGAAATTAAAATTGATATTCCAAAGTATCCAAGGATTATAATTGATACTTTAGAAAAAAATGGATACGAGGCATATATAGTTGGTGGCTGCGTGAGAGATGCTATACTTGGGAAGTCTCCAAGTGATTATGATATAACAACAAATGCAGCTCCACAAGCTGTAAAAAAACTTTTTAAAAGAACTATTGATACTGGCATTAAACACGGAACTGTGACAGTCCTTTTTTATGAAGACAATAAACCATTTACTTATGAGGTCACCACTTTTAGAATAGACGGTGAGTATGATGATGCAAGACATCCAAAAGATGTTGTGTTTGTAAATGATTTGAAAGAAGATTTACTGAGACGAGATTTTACTGTAAATGCTATGGCATATAATGATAAAGTTGGACTAGTTGACGAATTTGGTGGCATAGTAGATTTAGAC
>JAFXWR010000138.1 GCA_017542725.1 Lachnospiraceae bacterium
TATGCCACCGTGATTAAAATGATAACTATGATTAGTCCAATGAGGACTTTCTTACTGAATCGCATTTGAGCCTCCAAGCAAGCCTATAATTTGTTTAATTGTTTTTATTACTTTATCATACCCAACTTGCGAACCACAGCCACAAGCAAAAATAAATAAAATACCAGAAACCACTAACTTCACTATTTCAAGTAGCGCGAGTGGTGTTTTAATTGTAAATAATAAAAATATTAAAAAAACAATAGTTGCAATAATCATTGTGAAAATAAGTGAAAAAATCTCTAAAGACTTAAATGCCTTTTTTATAGACTCTTCACTTACAATCTTTTTGATTGCCTCAATAACAAGTGCTGTGATTAAAGAAACCACAGTCATTAAAACTAACAAAAATAATACAAAATTTAACATAAAATTTTCCTCCTAAAAAATAAGACCCTTAAGACATTTGCCCTATCTGGTCTTTTTGATTTTTCCAATTTTTTTATTTGATGGTTTAAGTGGAAGTGATAAAAACTCCTCCCTTAACTTATCCATCATTCCATTTGCACCAAGTGCATGGTACTGCTTATAACAATTTTCAAAGTTGTCTTTCACATGTAACGGTGCATAGCCTTTCTCACTATACTTGTAATAATCATTAATCATTTGTGCTCTTAAAAGTGCTTGAACTCCAAGTCTTAATGACCTCTCTCTCGTATAGATGAGACCTACAATTGTTATAATGCTTGGCATTCCAATGATACTAATAATTTGATAGGCATTCATAAACTTTGTCCTCCTTATACAATTTTTCCTATTGTTTGAACATATCCGTGACCCCAAGTATTGTATGTTCCACTATTTTGAAGAGTTATAGAACTACTCTTTCTTGTTAGTGCTCCATTCTCTATAACCCAGTATATATAACTAAATGTCATTTGATTGTTATACCAATAAATTTTACTATCAGTTATTATTGGATACTGAGGGTCAGCATTACTTCCTCTTCTAAGAACTTGAAATGGCACTCCAAGTTGAACATTAGTCTCGCCATTAAAAATATTGTTTGCTATCCATTGTTTTAAATTGACATCTTGAATATCAGTTCCTTGTAAATGAATATATGATGAATCAGTGGAATAAAAATTAACTAATACTTCATTAAATGGTGTATCCCCTTCAATTAATCTTAGAAACTTATGATAAATGGCTGAGTATCCACCTCCTCCACTACCACCAATTTTTATATTCTTCTTGCCATCGCCAATATATAATTCATTCTCATCAGTCGCATATTTAAGTTCACCATCTACTACTCCAGCATTTGAAAGATTGGCAGCAAGTCCTCTTTTAATTTTAACTATATTACTCATACTAATTACCAATCCTTATATACTTTTTGACACCATTTGACTTAAAATAAAAATACTTGATTTTGACTTTTTTGTAATTTCCGTCTCCACCAAGTACCTTTAAATACATTTTACTTATTCTCTTTTTCGTTTCATTTGATTTGAAATTAAGCATCTTCAATCACCCCATAAATGTATCCTGTTTCCATTGAACTTAAATCTTTCTCGATATACTCAAGTTGTAACCTATTAAAATAAAAACTATCATATCCCCATTGCCCTGATACTTTTTGACAAGATACTAATGGATGTTGGTCTTGTGCTAAATCAACCCAGTGGTAATAAGTGACAACTTGATAAATTGTGGTAGTGTTTCCACTTACAACTTTATAGTATCCTTTTGTTTGGTCAGTAGTAGGTTTGTAAGATTGCATCTTCATTTCTACTTCCGCCCAATAATAAGTCATATAGCCACCTGATGTTGACATTGAGATATAATACTTATTTTGGTCAGTCGCATAATAGCAATTACATCCATACCCTGCTTGAGGTATATTTGCATATGTGCCTTCCATGTATTGTTTGTAATTACCTCCGATAGGCATAAGAACATCTAATCCACCATCATCAGAACCAGTGCTTCCACTACTTTCTTCTTGAGTTACTGAGGCTATTGTTGCTACTACAGTATCCCCTGGAACACAAATCTTATATTCGCCATATTGTTTCCACATATAAAGTTTGCCCAGTGCCTCTTCGCAGGCTTCAGGTTGCTGGTAACTATACTCCACCACTTCAAGCCTTCCTGATAACAAATATTCTATTTCAGTTTTAAGATTTCTTAAGTCAACATCTGTTTTTAATTGTTCCCAAGATAGAACTTCAGGTGTTGTGGCATAAATGTAATAAATATAGTTTGGTACAAAGTAGTACTTGCCTGCATATCTCTTTTCAGCATTCGGTCTACTCTCTGCTCTTATCACTTCACTAAACTCATTCCAACCAACACTATTAATGTAATAAATTTGATTATAACTATTACAAAAGAAATAATTACCTGCTACAGCATTACTTCCATTCATTCTTGTGTAGTAACTATAAGTCAAATTTGTTAATTCTCTATATCCACTTTCTGTTGATGAATCAGCAATAAAGAGCTTTCTTGAGCTAGTACAAATAATATAAGTGCCATCAGCAAATCGACCCTTAGCCCCTGGGTCTTGTGTTGCCTCTTTTATAAAATCATAACCAGTAGAATCAATATTAAGTTTGTAAACTTTGTCTTCAGGAGTTACATATTGATACTCATATGATATGTTTGTTTCAAGTTGGCTATTTGGCTTACAGTAATATGCACTAAAGTTGTACTCACCATTAATACCTCGCACATA
>JAFXWR010000139.1 GCA_017542725.1 Lachnospiraceae bacterium
ATTACCCATACCTTGGAAAACGCCTCTAAATATTCCAAGAACTGACATAATGAATAGTGTAGGTGCTAAAGCCCTAAGAGCAAATCTCAATAATCTCTTTCTATGAAATATACTTATAAGATCTGCTCCAAAATACATTATAGAAAACATTATTATACCCACGAAGAAAGCAAGAACTAATGAATATTTTACTACAGTTTTTACATCTTTAAATCTTCCTTCAGCTAATCTTTCAGAGATTATTTTTGATATAGCTGCTGGGAAAGAATATGATGACAATATAAGAAATAAAGAATATACGCTATATGCTGATGTATAATATCCGCTACCTTTTGTCCCAATTATAGAAATCATAGGTATACGATATAAAAGTCCAATTATTCTAACTAAAATACCAGCAATAGCAAGAATGCTACCCTGCATCAAGAATTTATGTTTTTTATATTCTTTCTGTTCCATCTTATCTTAATATATTTAATTTATTTAATATCTTATCCTGAATCTTGAACATTACTATCTCATCCTTCTTATTCATGTGGTCATATCCAAGTAAATGTAAAATGGAATGAGTGAGTAAAAATGCAAACTCGCGTTTTAAACTATGGTTATATTTTTTACTTTGAGACAAAGCTTTATCATAGCATACAACCACATCGCCTAAAAAAATGCTTTTAGTGTCATAATCATAAATTTGCGAAATATATGATTTATTTTTAATCAGCTTATTAAAACTTATTTTATTATCAAATTGTATATTTGGAAACGATAGCACATCAGTAACTTTGTCGATGCCCCGAGTAACTCTATTAAGAGTTTTAATTCTATTTTTTCCTACAATTGATATGTTAACCGAAACACTTTCATTGATTTTTTCATATAACAGTACTTCTTTGATAATTTTTTTTGAAAGAATCAACTCATTAAATCCAAAACTATGTATTTTAGTTAAATTAACACTTATAATCATCTTTTCTTTTTATTTTCATATTTTTCATATGCAACAACAATTTTTTGTACAAGAGGATGTCTGACTACATCCTTAGATGTAAGTCGCACAAAACTTATACCTTCTATATTTTTTAAAACTTTAATTGCACTATCAAGCCCTGATGGCATATCCTTTGGTAAATCTTTTTGAGTGTCGTCACCGGTAATAATTACTTTTGAATTAAAACCAATTCTTGTTAAAAACATTTTCATCTGTGGGATACTAGTATTTTGAGCTTCATCTAGAATAATAAATGCATTATCAAGAGTTCTTCCTCTCATATATGCAAGTGGTGCAACTTCTATAAGTCCTTTTTCAAAATTCGATTGAAAACTTTCAGCACCCATTATCTGGTACAGTGCATCATATAGAGGTCTTAAATACGGATCAATTTTACTCTGCAAATCTCCAGGTAAAAATCCCAACTTCTCACCAGCTTCTATAGCCGGTCTTGTCAAAATAAGTTTTGTAACTTCTCCTTTTTTGAAAGCTTCGATTGCCATACACATGCCAAGATATGTTTTTCCAGTTCCAGCAGGTCCTATGCCAAATGTAATCATATTATCTCGTATGCTGTCGACATATTTCTTTTGTCCCAATGTCTTAGGTTTAATTGGCTTGCCTTGAATAGTTCTTGACAATATCTCATCATCGAGCATTATTATATTATTTTTAATATCGTTTTGATTTTTTAACACATCCATACAATATTCCAAGTCTTGTTCGCTAATCTCATTTCCTTTTTTTGCTTTACTAATCAATGTTTCTATCAAATTTTTTGCACTATAGACAAATGGCTTGTCTCCAATTATTTTAATTTTTTCATTTCTAATAACAATAGAAACATTTAAATTTTTTTCAATTTTTTTAACATTCACGTCAAAACTGCCAAAAATTTTTGGCAATAATTCGTGATCTATATCAATTTCAACTAAATAGTCTTTACTCATAAAAAATATGCCCTATCCATAGTTAGAATAGGGCAAAATACTAAAAATTAAATTTCCTCTTACGTGCTGCTTCAGATTTCTTTTTTCTCTTAACGCTTGGCTTTTCATAAAACTCTCTTTTTCTAATTTCTTGTTGAATTCCAGCTTTTGCGCAATTTCTCTTAAATCTTCTAAGAGCATTATCTAAACTTTCGTTTTCTTTAACTATAACGCTTGACAAATTTATCACTCCCTTCTTTTATAAAATTATAGCAAATTATACTATTTTTGTAAATATTTTACTTGTAACTAATTTGAACCATTGGTCTAATGCCGTCATCCATACTATTAATGCCTGTTCCCTCAGGTACTACTGAACCATTTTCTGATACAAAAGCTTGAAAATAATTGGCATATACATCGCCAAACCACTTTCTTCTGCCAGGAAGCCCTGTAGTTCTTAAAAAATAATTGCCAGTGCCTGGATTTTCTTTATCTTCACCCATAACCCTTACACCTTTAGAAATAGCGTAAGTTGTAGCATAACACATTCTCTTCTTACTTGGTCTTTTTAACTCGTTAATTCTTGCTTCGTTTACAAAGTTATCATTTGAGTAAAAAGCTACCATCTCATCGATTCCCGGTATAAATAAATAATCATATGTTGGTTCTCCGCTATATGCACCATTAAATATATTAGGTGAGTTTAACAAAAATGTTGGCATTATGCACGCTAATTCTGAATCATTAAACATTTCTGTTAGCATGTCTGTATTCATATGCTTTCTTAGAGAACTAGTTTCCCATGTGACATTTTCACTAAATCCATTGAAAGGATAACAATCGAGTATATATTTTGAAATTAAAATAACAGAATTATCATCCATTTTTAATATATCCCACTCAACAAACTCTTTTCCATCATGTATTATGCCATTTTGTTCATACTTTCCAAAGAATATGCTATCTCCAATATTTTTATTGGCTAATTGTTCTTTTAGAAAAAGTTTTTGTGCAAGAAACTCATAGTTATCATTATTATAATCTGCATAAGTGCAAATTGAAATTGATGACAAAATTGATATAATTACTAAAACAAAACAAAAAATTTTTGTAAATTTAATCCTCATTATTTTCTAAGTTCTATACCTTGAGTTTTCAATCCATTAATAATTTTTTCAACGACTTTAACTATCTCATCATCAGTGAGGCTGTGATCGCTTGCTCTAAATGATAAATTATAAGCTATGGATTTATAACCTTCAGCAACTTGTTCGCCTTCGTAGATATCAAATAGTTCATAACTTTCAAGTAATTTCCCACCATTGTCTCTAAAAATACTTTCTATCTTTTCTACCATTATTTCTTTAGGCACTAACATTGACAAGTCTCTCTCTGATTTAGGGAATTTGCTAACTCCCTTATATTTAAATACAAGATCAGATTTTTCAACAACAGATTGTATATCAAATTGAAGAATATAAACTTTTGTACTAATCTCATAATTTTTAGCAACCAACTCATGGACTTCACCAACATATCCAACTTTTAAATCATCAACAAATATATCAGCTGTCCTTCCCGGATGCATATATTCTATATTTTCATTTTTGATAAATGAAATTTTACCTTTTACGTGTGTTTTAGTCAAAAACTCCTCAGCATATCCTTTGAATACATAAAAATCTAATTCTTTACCATAACCACCCAAAATATAAGTTTTTCTCTCATCAGGCAAAACTTTTATATCTTTGTCATTTGGTATATAGATATTTGCAAGTTCAAATAACTTTGCAGCTTTTACACTTCTATTGAAATTGGTAGATAATGATTTTAATATTCCATTTACAAGTTGAGTTCTCATCACTTGAAACTCTTCCCCAAGAGGATTTTGAATTACAATATAGTTTCTTTCTTTAGCATTAGGATTTAAATTCAACATATCGTAAACTTTCTTTGATTCAAAAGAATAATTCATTGCCTCACTAAATCCATTATATGTAGCAATCTCCATAGCGTCATTTTCTATAATTTCTGTTTTACTTAATGAAGTTGGAGTTATTTTAATATTTGGTATTGTCTCGCCCGCTTTATCATAACCATAAAACCTCATAATTTCTTCAGCTATGTCAGCATAATTATTTATATCTTTTCTAATTGTAGGTACATTAACTTTTAATATATCTCCAGTAATTTCAGTTTTTAAATCAATTTTATCCAATATACTCTTCATTTCAGTTGATGCAATATTTGTGCCAAGTAAATTGTTGACTTTATTAACAGAAATTTCAATATCTTTATTAACATTTTTATTCTCATCAGGATAAACATATATAAAGTCTTCACAGATTTCACCACAATTTAAATCTTCAATCAAAGCACAAGCTCTATTAATTGCTTTTATGGCATTATTTGGGTCTAATCCTTTTTCAAAAAGATTTGAAGCTTCAGTTCTAAGTCCAAGTTTTTTTGAAGAAAGACGAATATTCGTACCATTAAAATTCGCTGCCTCTAGTAAAAGATTCTTGCATTCGTTGGTAATCATCGAGTTCTCTCCGCCCATGATTCCACCAAGTCCTATAGCACCTTCGCCATCACAAATTGTAAGCATAGTTTCATCAAGTTCACGAACTTGACCATCCAAAGTTTTAAACTTATCGCCTTTATTAGCCCTTTTAACAATAATTTTTTTACAGCGAATTAAATCATAGTCATAGGCATGCATAGGTTGACCAAATTCCATCATGACAAAATTTGTTATATCTACTATATTGTTAATTGGTCTTATACCAACTGCCCTCAAACAATCTTTTAGCCACTCTGGCGACTCTTCTATCTTAATATTTTTTACAAATCTCGTAGAAAACATCGGGCATAAATCTTTATCTTTTACTTCTACACTAATATAGTTCTTATCACTAAATGAAGACTTAAAAGTTGTTTTTGGCATAGTAAAAGTTTTATTAAAAGTTGCTGCAACTTCTTTTGCTATTCCCAACACACTATAGCAATCTATTCTATTTGATGTTATCTCAAAATCATATAAAGTATCATCAAGATGTAATACTTTTATAGCATCATCACCTGGCTTACAATCTATGTTTGACATATCAAATATTCCATCGCTGCCACCATATAAATCTGCAGGTCTTCCAAGTTCATCTATAGAACAGAGCATACCATTTGATTCAATGCCACGAAGTTTGCCTGATTTAATTTTAATACCATCTGGATGTTCATCATTATCATGAGCTGATGCAGCAACTTTACCACCATTTAAAACTGCTAGGCAAAGCATCCCTTCGTAAACATTTGGTGCACCAGTTACTATTTGAACAACTTCAGTCCCAACATTAGCTTGACAGATAAGAAGTTTATCTGCATTTGGATGTTTTTCTACTTTTTCTAATTTTGCCACAACAATTTTATCAAGATTCTTGTCAAGTTTTTCAAATGTTTCAATTTTTGTTCCAGTCAAAGTTATTGCCTCAGCAAACTCTTTACCAACAACATCCAAATCTTTAACATAATATTTCAAAAAATAATTAGAAGCCTTCATAATATCACCTATTAATCAAACTGATTTAGAAAACGAATATCATTTTCATATAACAATCTCATATCATCTATCTCATATTTTAACAATGCAAGTCTCTCTATCCCCATGCCAAATGCAAAACCTTGACACTTATCCTTATCAAGTCCACACAATTCATAAACTCTTGGATTTACCATTCCACATCCAAGAATTTCTATCCAACCTTCATTTTTACAAAATCTACATCCTTTGCCACCGCACTTAAAACAGCTTACATCCATTTCAGCGCTTGGCTCCGTAAAAGGAAAATGGTGAGGCCTAAATCGAGTTTTTATATTTTCTCCAAAAAATGACTTAGCAAATGTAGTCAATGTGCCCTTTAAATCTGTAAATGAAATGTTTTCATCGACTACAAGACCTTCTATCTGGTGAAATGTAGGAGAATGTGTAGCATCGACAGAATCAGAACGAAAAACTCTACCTGCTGAAATTATACAGATAGGAAGTTTCCCTTTCTCCATAACTCTTGCTTGGACAGGACTTGTCTGAGTTCTAAGCAACACCCTTTCGTTAATATAAAATGTATCTTGTTCATCACGAGCTGGATGACCTTTTTCTATATTTAGCTTTTCAAAATTGTACTCATCGTATTCTATTTCTGGTCCAGTAACTACAGAGTATCCCATCTTTTCAAAAATATGTTTTACATCATTAAACACTATAGTACAT
Source organism: Lachnospiraceae bacterium (assembly GCA_017542725.1). Next base: position 6,185 of record JAFXWR010000139.1, read on the forward strand.
GGATGATAATGTCCAACTTCAACTTTTTTTGATGGTAAAGACACATCAATAGATTCTCTTTTGAGTTTTTCATTTAAAATAATGGCATTGAATTTTTCATGTCTATCTCTAATCAATTCTTCAATTGATTGCCTTGCATCATTGATAATTTTTCCAAATTCTTTCCTGTCTTCCGCTGCCATATCTTTAAACGACTGCATAATAGAAGTTATTTCGCCTTTTTTACCGAAATAGTTTACTCTAATATCATCCAAGTCTTTTATTGACTTAGCCTCATTTATGCTTTGAATTGCTTTATTTTTTAATTCTTCTATATTAATCATATTAGCCTTTATATTTAAAATTTATGATATACTATCAATACTTATAAGGGCGGATATAATCCGCCCTTTAAAATATATATATAAATTATTTTAAGTTTTGCTTTGCAGTCTCAGCAAGTTTTGAAAATGCCTTTTCATCAGATACTGCGAGTTCTGCAAGAACCTTTCTATTTAAAGTGATATTTGCTTTTTTAAGACCATACATAAACTTACTATATGATATATCATTAAGTCTGCAAGCAGCATTTATTCTAGTAATCCACAACTCTCTAAATTGTCTCTTTCTTTCTTTTCTACCTCTATAGCTTTCAGTAAGCGCTCTCATAACGCTTTGTTTTGCAACTCTATATTGCTTACTTCTTGATCCTCTAAAACCTTTTGCTAGTTTTAAGACTTTTTTATGTTTTCTCTTGGCATTCATTCCGCCTTTTACTCTTGCCATATTAATCTCCTCCTAATAATTTAATCCCATATATTATAAATATGGCATTATTTTTTTCATTGTCTTTTCATTTGTTTTATCAACAACTACATCTTTTCTAAGATTTCTTTTTCTTTTAGTTGTCTTTTTGTTAAGGATGTGAGACTTATTAGCTTTCATTCTAACAAGTTTTCCAGTTCCGGTTTTCTTAAATCTCTTTGCTGCTGATTTGCTTGTCTTGACTTTGTACTTTTTCATAATTGCCTCCTAAATTACTTTTTTGGTGATAAAACTAAACTCATATTTCTACCTTCTGTCTTAGATGGTTTATCAATAGTTGAGCAATCAGAAAGTTGATTTGCAAAATCAGTCAAAACATGTTCTGATGCTTTCATATGAGCCATTTCTCTACCCCTAAATCTTAATGTTACTTTTAATTTATGTCCATTTGTCAAAAATTTTCTTCCCGCATTAATTTTTGTATTTAAATCATTGGTATCAATATTAGGTGTCATTCTTATTTCTTTTAATTCTACCTGCTTTTGATTCTTTTTTGCTTCCTTCTCTTTCTTGATAAGTTCATAACGATACTTACCAAAATCAATAATCTTACATACAGGCGGATTAGCATTTGGAGAAATTTTAACTAAGTCTAATTCCATCTCGGCTGCTTTATTATAAGCTTCGCGACTCGACATTATACCAAGTTGCTCTCCATCGGGTCCTATAACTCTAACTTCAGAATCTCTAATCCTATCGTTGATTTGTATTTCTCTCTCGTTAATAAGTTTCACCTTTCCTTTCACTAAGCCTTAATTGGCAAAAAAATAGTGGACATAAAGATGACCACCATAAACTAAATTTATGTAACCATAGTCGCATAAGCTTCTAGGTGAGATGTGGACATCTTCTTAACTTGTATATTCTACAAAATAATTGTAATTTTGTCAATATTATTTACCCTGCATTATATTAATAAATTTATGCATATCGGTATAACTAATATCTAAAAATTGCAAGAAACTAACTGGATGCTTTAATATATCAAGTGTACTATAACTAAAACCTCTAACCGATGCTATATTATCCTGCATCTCGCCCATTATAATTCTATTGTATTGATGTGTGTCTTTTTTAACCCTGTAAAAGTTTTCATAAGTTCTCATAAAATCTTCGATAAGTTCATTCTTGCTTGCACCAAGAAGTGAAGCGAAGATGGCACAAACTGCACCAGTTCTATCTTGACCTTCCATACAATGTATGAGATATGGTCCCTCATTTTCATTGATAAACTTCATAGCTCTTAAAACACATTTACCAAAATTATATGAAGTTATATCAGCATTAGAATTTAAAAATAGAATTTTTTGCTTACTATAGTATGTATTATTATAATTTTCAAATTTTTTTGTGTCTTCAATATGGTTGTTTAAATTAACAATAGTTTTTATACCATATTTCCTTAAACAGTCGTCAGCATATTTATCTCGTTTCATAAAGGGGTCTATTGGCGACGACGAGCGATATAATACCCCCTCTTTAATCTTTCCACCTCTGACTGCTCTAAAATTGCAATAATCTTCATCGCTTAAATCTGCGTAATCTTCTCTATTATTAGTCCGTATAAGATTATAAACTTGAAACTCTTCATGATAACCTTTTTTTTCTTCTAACTCAAAAGTAAATCTAATTGGAAATTTCACTCCATTAGCAACCAAAATATCAACATTTCTATCTTCATTTTCTAAAAATACTGCAATACGATTCTTTTTTACAAAATTTGAGTGAAATGAAACAAGCGGAATTGTCTTAAACATTTTGTCGCCAACTAGCACGGTGCCTCCAGAATGTGTACATCTATAACTAGGAACATAAGGCACTATAATTGACCTATCTAAAAACGATACTCTAATAGTATCTTCAAACTCAAATCCTTCTTTTGCAAAGTCCTCCATAGTAAACGGAGTTCTAATATCACCATAAAATCCAATATCTTCAAATTTTGCATCAAAACTTAACATTTAAAAACCTCTTAATATAATTTAACCCAAAGACTTGGTCTAACTCCATTTCCTTTTGTAGCAACTCCATCACCACCAAGACCTATTGAACCATCTGCATGCATAATTGCAGCAAATGATGTGTTTCTGCCAGGGCTTCTAAGCCACCAAACACTATAGCCTACACTTGATAAATACTTTGATATCCAAAGACCTTCTTTCTTAGCATACTTAGTTCCCAAGGAAATAAAATCTTTATTATATGTATTATACTTTTTAATTTCTTCAATGCTTAATAAAAAAACTTTGTCATTAGTCTTATAATCTTGGCTTAAATTAAATGCATAATTACCAAGATTTTCATTAAAAATTTGTTTTATCAGTTCTTTTTCTTTATTATCAAATGCGCTATCATAAAAATCATAGTTTAGCCATATTCTAATATTTGATTCTTTCCAATTGGTTGGATTCCAAGAAAAATTGTAAGGCATTGTTTTTAATATATTTTTTGAAAGTAATAAGCAGTAACCATCTTCAATGTCTAAAACTCTCCAAACTATTGGTACTTTTTTCACAATATCTTCATCATCTATATCATAATATTTTCCAAATCTAACATAATCTCCAATTTTAATATTTGCGTTATTCGACGCATAAGATTCATCGGCTGATATGCTTTTAATTATCTCACTTTTTGTTGATTTATTTGCATAATTTTCAAACAAAAAAAATGAATGTGAGAAACAATTTACACAAATAGATAAAACAAGTAATATTAAAAATATTTTTTTATTATAATTCATTTAAATTTTATTCTTTAACAAAACAAAAAATATAAAAACGTTTACTGCACTACATATTATGGCCACTCTGTCTTCAATCCCAGATGACAGAAACAAAACCAAATACAATGCAATCTCTACATATGCAAAGTATTTCGCTTTAATGGGTATTAAAAAATAAATATAAAAATATGCATCGGGAAATGATAGCGCAAAAGCCATGATAATTGAAAAGAACGAATAAGTTGGGAAAATTATTATATTGTGTTTGAAAACAAAATAGACAAAAAAAGCTCCTATAATTTGACTTAAGAAA
>JAFXWR010000140.1 GCA_017542725.1 Lachnospiraceae bacterium
CTGAGATACCAGTAGCTTATAATAGCATAGAGGAATTAACATTATCTGATAGTGAACAGAAATTATATGAATTATTGCAATCACAGGTAATATTGAGTCTTTCAGATTTTGATGTAAATAAAGCGATAACATCAGATTTATTAAGAGAGTTGTTTGATGCTGCAATTGCACCTTCACCAGAGCAAGACAATAAAAAAGGTAATTAAATATAGATATTTAAAGGGTTTAAGTGTAGACTTATAAGTTAAAAAATGGTAGAATTAGTGTTAGCTTATGAATAAAGGCAGAAAAACAAAAGAGCTGATATTTAAAGGGTATTAAGGAGCTAACTGATGTTTGATAGGATTCTTTTTGGGTATGCAACATTTATTGATTGTTGCCAGAGGGGTGAATTGAAAAGAACTGCGCTTGATGATTTAATAGCTGCATGGCATTCTTCCACTTCTAAAAGACCTCTAAGAGAGTGTATTGGTTTTACAGTTGAAGAATACGAGCAATTCTTATTGGATAGCAAGTTTATAGAAAAAATAATAGAGGTATAAAATGAGAAAACGAATTATAGGCATAGTACTAATAATAGGGTTGACATTAAGTGCTTGCGGAGAAGCACCACAAGATTTAACACCAACCGAAGAACCAACAAATGAAACTAGTACAGAGAATGTAGATGAAACAGAGCAGATAGAGTATGGTGAGGATTCAGTAAATTTAAATAAGACTTATACTTTAGAGGATTTAGATAAAGCATTTACAGATACCTATACTAATTTTGAGATAGTAGAGTTTGTAGATGATGATACTACATATTATACGATTTATACTAAAGATGATGATTATATGTATTATGAAGTCGATACAGAGCATTATGTAACGAATTATAAGTTAAATACAAGTAGTATAATACATAAATTCAATGATACAGACCAAGAGGTATATCTATACTTAGAGGAAGATGGAGAACCTTTTATAGTACAGCATTATACCTTAGATAATAGTAAGATTGCAGATATAGTAGAGATTGAAACAGATTTAAACACGGTTAAAGATACTTTTCAGAAGAATGTAGATACGATTATCGACAAAGTTAAAAAGGGTAAAACTTCTTGTCAATATACATCTACGGATTTGATTGTACATGATTACTATGATATAGTAACCGTATGGCTTGAGAACGGAGACCAAGCTATCTGTTATATAAATGCAGAGACAGGTGTGTTAGATGCAATAGAGTATAGTGATGGAACTTTGACTTATGTATTGACTAATTTATCTTTAATCAATACGGACTTATATGAATATAAAGAGTATAAAGAGTCAGAATATGCTAATTTAGCTGATTATTTTAAATTTAATTATGATTTTGTAAAGTTGGCATATACAAGGAATGACAGTAATTTGTTTGAGTCTTATGAGAAAGAATTAGAGGATTCAAATATTACTATAGATAAGACAGAGTAAGTTCTAGTACAAAAAAGTTGAAAGATAAGGAGTTAAAACAATGGGTACAGAAAAGAAAGATGATGTAATTAGTACAGACCAGACAGAAATTGTCGAAGAAAATGTAGAGTCTGTTGAGAACACCGAAGAAACCAAAGATGTTGAGGAAGTTAGAGAGGAAGAAAAAGAGCAAGAGGTTGAAGCAACAAAAGAGGAAGAAGTAAAAGAGGACTCTAAAGAGGAAGATGTTAAAGATGAAAGCAAAACCGCTTCTGTTGGAGAGGGAATGAGTTTTGGAAATAAGCTTGAACAGACTAAGCAGGTTGAAAAGAAGTCAAAAGAAAAGAAAGCTGATAAAGAGGAAAAGAAAGCTGATAAAGAGGACGAGAAAGAAAAAGCTAAGTTAGATAATTCTAAGAGTCATATTACACTTATAGCTGTTGCTCTTGCTCTTGTAATTTCTTTGTTTGTAGTAATACCTTTTATTACAGATAAGAACTCAAAGAGTGCAAATGAAACAACAAAAGAGGTAAGTAATTCTGTAAATATTACTGTATTGACAGATGCTTTAGCACAGTTAAAAACAAAGGATAATTATATTATCAGTACTTATGTGCAAGCACCAATGGGTAATACAAGCTATATAGAGTATGTTACACCAGAGATGAGTGCAACACTTGTAGATGATGCTAATATTGAAACTGCATATCAGGCACAGGATTTAACACAAGCAAATTACAGAGTTAATGATGTTATTAAAGATGGACATTTGTATTTTGTGTATGATAATACAGATGAAGATGGAAATGCTGTTACAGAGATATATCAAGCACCCGATAATTATGCTAAAGAGTGTTCAGCAAGACGTTATATGTTCTTTGATTGGATGAAGGACAACCTTACTGATTTGGAATATGTAGAGAATACAGAAACAGATTTAGGTAATGGTACTGTAAGTATGGACGTATATAAGGCAACTTTAAGTTCAGACGCAGTAAAGAGAATATTGGGTAATGGAACATATACACTTTATAAGATGGTGCAGGACACAACTGAGAATGAAGGTTTGAAGAAACTCATGGGTTGGCTTGCAGATGACATTGAGTTTACCTTAGTCTATAGTGATGCCAATGCCTTATTTGGTATTGTAGATGGTTCACTTGCGTATGTAAATCTTGAAATTGGTGGTTTAGGTTCTAAGATGTATGTAACAAAATGTTTTATCGAGGACACCACCGTTGCAAGTAAGGTTACAATTCCAGAGTTAACAAATGTAGTATCTTATGAGGATTTATATGCTGATTATGGAAATATGGCATTAGAGTACGATAGCATGGAAGATATGTATAATGCTTTATATTATGGCAATAACTTTACAGAAGAACAGTTGCAAGAGATTTTAGATAATGCGGTACAGGGTGCAGAAGAAAGCCAAGGTACAGACATTGAGACAGAGGTAAATCTTGATGGAGAGAGTTCTACTGAGTCAGACGCAACTACAGAGAGTTCTACTGAGTCAGATGCAACTACAGAAAGTGCAACAGAAAGTACTACAGAGAGTGCAACAGAAGAAACAAGTAATTAAATAAACTTTTGCATGGTGGAAAAGGTAGACACGGAGCATAGTCGTGAGTACTCGTATGCTAAAAGACACAAGATGGGTTGACTTGCGCCCTTCAAAAGGCAAGCTACAGGGCATACATCTAAGGTGCAAATCCTTAGTGCAAAAGAGATAAAAGAGGTAAAATATGACTTTTGAAACAACAAAAGAGATAGA
>JAFXWR010000141.1 GCA_017542725.1 Lachnospiraceae bacterium
AAGATAGGTGGCTTTGATAGAGTAACATCTATTCATGTAGCAGATGGTAAGTTGATTTTAAATAAGTCTACTTATGTATCTATGAAGTTAGGTAGTAAAGAAGATGTTAAGAATTTAAGAGAAGGTTTACCTACGGATTTGTATGAGTATGTTATTCAGGGTATGACAGGTTATTTCTTTGATTGGTCTTTATTGTTAAAATGTAATAATTTGCGTACTTTGGTCTTTGATGATTATGAGTTTGTTACAGATGTCGTAGCGGTAGACTTAAATATGACGTATGTAAGAGAGGATTATTTCTTTACTTATCTTAGAAAGTTACATTACTTGAAGATGGGCGAGTTTGAGTATACAGACGAGCAAGACCAAAATGCAGATGACCAACGTAGACAAAGACATCAACGTGCAGAGCAAGCTAAAGTTCAGGATTTCGTAGAACGTACAAAAGCATATTATAGAAAATCTACGTTTGATTATAACCGTTTAAAGCCTACTACATGGACGGATAAGTTAGATAATCATTTTCATATGTGCTTTAAGGATTATTTGAAAAACAGAGGTAAGAAGGGTTTAATTCGTTATACAGGTGGGGTATTGATAAGAGGTTTATTCGCTGCCGCATCTACGTTGTTAAATGCAGGTACTCATTTTGTAGGAGATACCGCTAGTTATTTGAGTCAGTACAATCCTAGACTTGCTACAGATGAAGAAACAAATGAAATGTGGTTTGATTGGGGTTATAGACCTAATAAGCGTACTGTGAGTGAAGCACCGAAATTTACAAGTGGTGATACCGTAGTAAATTCACAAAGTCAATTCACTCAGAAAAATTTCACACCAAAGCCTAATCATTCAACCAAGCAAAAACCTACTACTAAAAAGAAAGAACCTATTATAGTAGAGGAAGATGAAGGTGAGGAAGTTTAAATAATATTTTGAAAGACCTTTGCAGTAGCAAGGGTCTTTTATTTTTGAATGCTTTAGTATAAATTATATTACTTAGTATAAAAATTTATATTTATAGTCATATAGTTATTAAATAGCTTAGTTATCTTATTTTTATGCTTATTTGTTAAAATAATTAAAATATTTAGATTTTTACAGATTTATTTTTACTTTTTATGTCTTGATTAAAAATATAGTTTTATTTTGGAATTAAGCTCAAATTTTGAGAATTTCAGTTTAGCAAATGCTTATAAATAAAGGGTTTGCAAATTGTAGCAACTAAATTCACAAAGGTATATAAATAAAGGATTTGCTAAAATTACTATGTTTTTTGGTATTTTGATGAATTTTTTTACTTGTAACTTTGATTGAATTACTATATTTTTATTTACTATATTATTTAATATTTTAGTTACATAATAAATATATTAAGGTTGAATTTTAAAGCGTTTTACGTTATAATTGAACAGTAAACTGGCTTAGTAGCTAAAATTTTAATTGGAGTTGAAGGAGAGAAATATGCGTTTATACGAAATAGCAGAATTTGAAAAGGTTAATTTTGAACAGTTTAAAGCAGATTGGCTTAAATTCGCACCTACTTCAAAGAGTGCATGGACTGATGATGAGATTAAAGAAATTTATGATGGTATTGAAATTCCACAGAGAAGTACAGGAGATGCTGGTACTGGCTATGGTGCAGAGGGTTATGATTTTATTGCACCTATAGATATTAGCATACCTTTTGGTAAGGCTCTTGTAATCCCAACCGGGCTTAAATGCAGGGTTGATGAGTATTTTGCATTGCATATTGTACCTAGAAGTGGACATGGCTTTAAGTATGGTATTAGGCTTGCAAATACCATTGGTGTTATTGATAATGATTATCACAATACTGAATCTAATGAAGGTCACATTATGATTAAGCTTGTGAATGGTGACGAGTATGTAAATACTGATAAGAAAACTTTTGAGGTTAAGAAGGGTGACGCATTTGCACAGGGCTTATTTAATGTATTTGGTATAACAGTTAACGATAAGCCCAAGGGTAAAAGAAAAGGTGGCTTTGGTTCAACAGATAATAAGTAACGGTTGAGGGTAATTAAATGTGGTTTCTATGGATTGTTCTATTATGGCTTTTAATGACAGTTGTATCAACAGTATGCGTTTGGTATGTAGATAGGCATGATAGTATGTATCTATATAGACCACATTATTCGTTAAAGCATATTTGTTTGACTTCTTTTGGACTTTGGTATTTGTTAATACCTATAGCTATATTAGATTTTATAAGTGATAGAAAAAGGATTAAAAGGCAAGAATACAATGGAAAACTTTAATGCAAAATGTCTGCAGTTGGTTAGACAGGAAGATGGTACATGGAAGGAAATATATCATACCGTACATACAGATAATGAAATGGGTGACCTTGTGGGAAAAGGGGTTGCACAAGTAGATATTAGTAAATATATTAAGTTGTATTATAGTACAGAGGGAATAGAAAAAATGAATGGTATCTATTCCAAATATACAAAAGAGGGTATACGTGAATTTATGGCGTCCCCTTTACTTTTAGTTGAATGTAATGATACAGTACCTATTGATATTACGCAGAAAACCATAGATATTATAAAAGAGAATTTGGAATTATATTGAGGTGAGATTATGGGCTTTTATTATAGTGAATCTATAAGGCAGGACTTGACTTTTATTTTAAATAAAGGATTTTGTCATTATACTTATGTAAGAGCTGCTAAGAAATATAATAGTATTCAAGATAAGTTATTGGAAAAAGATAGAATTGCTATATGGAATAGTTTGTTTAATCTTGTGTTGAGGTCGAAATTAAAATTGTGTCAGTATTCAGATTGTTTAAAATCAATAAGAGATAGACAGACTTGTGAAGATAGTATTTGCTTTGAGTTTACAGATGAGTTAATTGCTGATGCTAAAAAGGCAAATTATTTAATGCCCGTTAGACGAGGATGTTAATATGTTAGTAAGAAAGAAAGTTTATTCGATAGAAGATGTCTTTGCTTTTTTAGGCAAAGATATGTTTTCGAGTAATAAAAGGGTCTATGGAGCATTAGACGGAGTGAAAGTACATAAAAATTCGGATAGATACTCGGTCTTTTATAAAGATAATTGTACGTGTGTTAAATGTGGGTTGCGAGCTAGTTATTTTGCTTTGGAACAACATAGTAATCCACAGAATGATATTGCATGGCATTTTAATTTATATGGTATAGATAAAGACGGTAAAGAAATTTTATTTACTAAAGACCATATAATACCAAAGGCAAAGGGTGGTAGAAATCATATAAGTAATTATCAGACTATGTGTCAGTCTTGTAATTGGGCTAAAGGTACTGATATTTAAAGAGGAAAGTGTTGTGGATAATATATTATATAAAATTACATTATCTGATTGCAATTTACCTAGTTTTATTAGTGGTACATATTGGTGTTTTGTAGAGAATTTGGAAGATTTTGAGAAGAATTGGTTACCATTAGTTGCAGGAGACCCTATACAAGTTGAGAGGTATTATAAATCAAAATTTGGAGAAGTTATTACAGATACATTTTCAGATGCTAAAGCATTGAATATTGTGCAATCGGCTAAGTATAAAATTATAGCAGAGAAGAAAACAAAATATAAGAATAAACAGATAACATTAGCGAATACTTATAGATATACTTCTGATTATGAGTTTGATAGTTTAGTTATAACGCAAAGAGTTATTAAGTATGGACGTAAATATTATTTAGTAGGACAATATGAGGGTAAAGGGTGTAAACGTGTAGGAGAAGAATATAATCGTTGGTATAATACTGAAGTTAAATATAAACCTATGAGTTTTTATGGTAATGATGTGGCAATATATAGCCATAGAAAGCCAGAATTGAGCGTTGTGTATAATCCTGATGCATATAAAGATTATTTTACTAATGATAAAGAGTTTTTTAAATATGATAGCATAGAAACTTTTGTATGGTTGCCTATAAAAGAAGTAACAAAAGATTATCAATTAAAGACGTTGACACAAAAAGAGATAGCATATTTGATGCGAGATATAATAGGAGAGGCTGGTTAATATTATGATGAATCCATATAAAGTATTAGGTGTAGAAGTTACCGCAAGTGTAGATGAATGTAAGAAAGCGTATCGCAAGTTGTGTTTACAATATCATCCTGATAATGGTGGCGATAAAGATGTATTTGATGA
>JAFXWR010000142.1 GCA_017542725.1 Lachnospiraceae bacterium
AATAAAACTATTTAAATTTAATGGAGGTACGAAGATGTTTGTAGGAGTATTAGTGTTTTTAGTTCTTGTTTGCGCAATACTTATTAGTTGTATTTGTATTGTACCGCAGGCAAATGAGTGGGTAGTAGAGTTTTTAGGCCAGTATTATGCAACATGGCCTGCTGGATTGCATTTAAAGATACCTTTTTTTATGCGAGTTGTAAAGAAAGCATCTTTGAAAGAGCAAGTAGCAGATTTTGAGCCACAACCTGTTATCACTACAGATAATGTAACTATGATGGTTGATTCTGTTGTATTCTTTCAAATTATGGATGCTAAGTTATTTACTTATGGCGTAGAACGTCCTATTGCAGCTATTGAGAATTTGGCAGCAACCACGCTTAGAAATATTATTGGTAGTATGACGCTTGATGACTCACTTACATCAAGAGATACTATCAATGGACAGATTACAAGAATTCTTGATGAAGCAACAGATAAGTGGGGTATTAAGGTAAACCGAGTTGAGGTTAAAAATATTGACCCACCTAGTAGCATTAAAGAGGCTATGGAAAAGCAGATGAAAGCTGAACGTGAAAAGAGAGAGAAGATTCTTTTTGCAGAGGGTGAAAAACAGTCAGCTATTACACTTGCAGAGGGTGAGAAAGAGGCGGCTATTCTTAAGGCAGAAGCGGTTAAGGAAAAGCGTATTCGTGAAGCGCAAGGTGAAGCGGAAGCTTTGTTGGCTATTGAAAAAGCAAGAGCGCAGAGTATTGAGTTGATTAACAATGCAAAACCTTCAGCACAGTACTTGAAACTCAAACAGTATGATGCAGCCGTAGATATGGCTAATGGACAGGCTACAAAGTTAATTGTACCTTCTGATATTACTAATTTAGCTGGTACTGTTAGTGCAATCGCAGAAATAGCAAAGGATAGCAAGGAAAAGGTTGTTTCTACTAAGAAGGAAGTAAAACCTAAAGAGGTTAAACCTCAGATACCTACTGAGACAGAGTAAAGGGGACAAATATGGGTTCCATAGTAGTAATTTTGGTTGTTCTTTATGTGGTTTTTAAGCTAAAGAAGAGTGGTGCTAATATAATATCTAAAGATACAGCTAATCCAAATACTTTTAATCGTCAACAAGTAAGGCGTAGAACTAAAGAAATAGATAAAGCTATGGTTACTTTGATGGAAGATAGAAGGCATGATTGGTTAGCTAAACAATTAAAAGAAGAGCGTGAGTTACAATATAAATTGTACGATATGTTTCAAATTCGTATTAAAGACAAAGGTATGCTAGATGATAGTGCAAGTCAGTTACGCTTGGAGCATAGTTATGATTGTGACGCACATAAGGTCAGAACGGAGCATTCTCAAAATTGTGACGCAGATATGGTTAGGCAGAGTAGTTCTAAAATGACACAGGATGAAATGGACGCTCTTAAAGCACGTATTAAAGAACGTAATAGTTAAATAATAAACTACCTTACAGAAATGTAAGGTAGTTTTTTGTTGCTATTTTATAGATAAATTCTAATACATATTTGTTTAATAGTTCATATACTTGACAAATTTATTTAGATATGTTAGTATTATTTTAGTTACATTTAGGAGGTAGAAACATGGTAAAGATGTTAGTAGGTTATCCTGCGTGTGGAAAATCAACGTATGCACAGAAGATGGCAGCAAAGGGGTTTGTTGTTTTGTCTAGTGATAGTATCAGAGAAGAATTGTTTGGTACAGAAGATGAACAGGCTAATTGTAATTTAGTTTTTAAGATTTTATATGAACGAATGGGTAAGCTTTTAGAAAATAATGTTGATGTTATACTAGATGCTACTAACATCAAGAAAAGAGACCGTAAGTTTGCATTGGATTTTATAAATAAGTATAATGTGCCAGTGGAGGCTTGTGTGTTTACTACGCCTATTGAAGTATGTAAGGAGCGTAATAGTAAGCGAGATAGACAGGTACCTGATTACGTTTATACAAGGATGGAAAGACAATTTACTTATCCTACTTTAGACGAGGGATTTGTAACGATTACGGAGGTTAGTATTTAATGAAGTATACTTATTTTCAACCTAATGACAAAGATTTGAAGGACAAGTTTGGTGATTGTGCTGTACGTGCGCTTTGCCTTGTAGAGAATTTGTCATGGGATGTGGCATATGATAAAATGTGGTGGTACTCAAGAGATGTTTGGTGTCCTATGAATTTTAAGCAAGGCTTTGATAATGTTATGGCAAATCTTGGCTATACTTATGTTGGAATAAGTAATAAAAAGGGTTCTAAAAGACCTACAGTAGCTGAGTTTGCAAAAACAATGAAAGGTAAACGAGCAATAGCTGTTGTATCTAATCATTATGTAGGAGTAAAGGACGGTAAGTATTATGATACTTGGGAAAGTGGTAGAACGCATCTTTATGGTTATTGGTATAAAGATACTCTTGAAGATACATCTTCTACCTCTTCATCAGCTATAAGCCTTACACAGGAAGAACTTACAGATTGTCTTACAAGTATAAAAGAGATATTTAGTCATATAGATAGTAAGGTTGAAACCGCATTATCTATGGCTTTATATAGTGTTGATACATTGAATATTATACATCAAAATAACGTAACTGAAGACCAAAAGGCTATCTTAAAGAGGATAGCAGAAAGTGAGGTATAATATGGGCTGGCAGTCAGCTTGGGAGTTGTACCAAGACGAGCATATAGATGCTGATTGGGATGACTTTGAAAGAGATTATTGGGGTGATAACTCCGAAGAAGAAGATGATGAAAAGTGTACTTATTGGGACACAGAGGGTGAAATTTATGTTCTTTCTCCTTATGATATGGAACGTTATGCAGGTGCAGATTTTGATACTATCCAAGAGATAGGTCGTGCTGCATGGGAAACTGATAACGTTGATGAAGATGATTCTGAGGATGAGGACGAAGATGACTATGGTTTTGACGAGGATGAAGAGGATGAAGATTATGATATTATGCATCCAAATGAAACCAGAGAAGAATTCCTAGAACATGAAAATTTCGATTGACACTAGTATTTTTTCAAAATATAATAATTTTAGACATATATTAAAACCTCCTATACTTAATATATCGTTAAACTTTTAAGATTACTGAAAAAGACCTCTTCCACGAAGGGGTCTTTTTTGATGTAAGGCTTGTTAATATATTTTTAGTTGTTAAAAAAATTTATAATATTTTATTTTTATGTATTAATATATAATTATTATAAATGTAGGAGTTTACCTATTTATGTTTTGTAAAACTCTTATGATATATTTTTATACGGGGAAAGGAGACTTGTGAATGGTCAAGACCTATGTTTTAGATACTAACATTTTGATGTCAACAGAAGGGAGGGCGATATACGGATTTGAAGATAATTCCGTAATTATCACACACACTACACAAGAGGAATTAGACAAGTTAAAGGAGGGTTATAAGGATAAAGAGAGAGGTCATCAAGCCCGCGCAGCTATACGTCAGATAAACGCAATAATAGATAGCATGAACGAGGAAGATGATATAAATACAGGTATTTATCTGAAGGCAAGAAAAGCTGATGGTACATTTGAGAAAGACGAAAATGGCAGATATATACCAAGAGATGTAGGCGGTACATTTCGCATAGTAACAAATTTCATACAGGCAGAGAACTTACCAGTAGGGTATTCTTTAGAAAGTCCTGATAATAGGATTCTCTGCACAACAAAAACATTAAGTAAGACAATACCTAATGTAATCCTGATAACAAATGATATAAGTTTAAAGACAAAGGCGCAAGCCATAGGGTTAGAGGTACAGACGTATTTAAATGATGAAGTAGAAGGAGCAAGTTACACAGGAAGAAGGGTAATCAATGTTCTCCATAGTATAACGGCTAAATTCTATAAAGATGGTGAGGTCAGTATTGACTATCTAGCGAAGAAAGCTAAGACCGCCAATAGTCCACTCTTTTATGTAACAAAAGAGGATATAGAGGGTATATGTCAGAATGAATTTGTTATATTCAAAGATGAAACCAATGTTTCATGTATGACTTGGAGAAAAGGTGATAAACTCGTATTATTCAAAGAGCCACAGCCTGTATACGGGGTAAAACCTCTGAATGTTGCACAAAAACTCGCTTTGGAAGCTCTAAAAGCTCCTGTAGAGGAAGTACCATTTGTAATCCTGAAAGGACCTGCTGGTTGTGGTAAAACTCTTCTTGCATTAGCGGTAGGACTTAGTAACTCTTATGATGAAAAGAAGAGTCGAATATATTATAGCGTAGTAATAACGAGGTCAAACACGCAAGCAGATGAAGAACTAGGTTTCTTACCGGGAGATTTAGAGGATAAGATGGACCCTCTTCTTGGACCATTTTGGGATAATTTGAAATATATCTTTGGTAACAATAGTAACGAGAATGAAAAAGAGAAAGGTAAAAAGGGTAAAGCTGTAGAGGAAGATAGACAGTTAGTCCTTGAACAGATAGATTATATTCTTGAAACCAAAGTCTTAGAAATTCTTGCTCTCAGTTATATCCGAGGTAGAAGTTTCAGAAACACATTCTTGATAGTAGATGAAAGTCAGAATCTCACAAGGACACAGGCAAAGACGATAGTAACAAGAATGGGTAAAGGAAGTAAACTGATATTATTGGGTGACCCAGAGCAGATAGACACAGCTAAGTTGACAAAGACCAATAATGGACTAGTATATTTAAGTGAAGCATTTAAAAATAGTCCATTATGTGCAGAGGTCACATTTACTAGAGATGAATGTGAAAGAAGTCCACTTGCAGAAGAGGCACTAAGGGTATTATCATAAGAGTAAGGATTTTTGCTCTACATGTTCATAACAAGGAAGGGGTGAAGAGGGCGTAAGCCCCTCACCTCTTCCACCTCCTTAGAATGGGTAATCTATTATGTACGCAAGTACAGTTAGGGTATACTGAATGTGTAAAATCAGTTTTCATAAATGACACAAAAAGAGAGAACAGAGGGTAAAACCTTCTGTTCTCTTTTATCACTAAGGTATTTGTTTGTTCTTCCTTACTCTGTGATTCCGTTCTCTTTACACCAGTTTAAATATTCATCTGAAAGTTCTTTTACTTCTTGTACATACTCTTGGGTTTCTTCTATAGTGTCTAACTTATCATATTTCTTGTCTATATTATCTCTTTTCTCCTGTAACTCACTTATGAATGTGTTATATTCTTTTTCAAACTCTTTGTCATTCTCAATTCTTTCCTTTAAACCTGCAAATGACTCTGTTAGTTCCTCCATTTCAGCTTTTTCTTCTGCATATTTTGTTGCTGTTTTACACCATACTGCGTTGCTTATTACTAAAAGTAATACTAATACTCCTATAACTGTTATCGCTCTACTAACCTGTTTTGACATATCTTTTTCTCCTCTTCCCTAATATTATCAACCACTACAGAGTTGATTTCCTATTTTTCATTATAGGTTATATTTACAATTATTACAATAGACACAGTTAGAAGAGGTGTTCTGTTGGGTAAATAAGAGAAGGCATAAAATAAGACGTAGCTTTTAACAAAAAATTTTTAACAGTTCTATTGCAAAAAACAAGTTAATTATTGTAAACTATTTAAGAACAATACTTTGTTACATTAAAACAGAAAGGAAAAGAATGTTTGTAATGAAGAATAAGACTATAAAGCGAAAAGATAAAGATACACAAAGGTTGTTAGAGAGTATCAAGAATGAGTTACAGAGGAACTATCAAAGGGTAAATAGATAAACTCTGGAGGATATAATGACAAAAACAAGAATTAAAGAGATATTGAAAGAGCATAACACAACTATGATAAGAGAGTCATATTATAGTGATAAAGAGGGTATAAGTTTTAATGCTTATGATGATAGGGGAGACTGTTATTCTTTTTGGATAAATACGACACAACATCTAGCAAGTCGAAGAAAATTATCTGCTGTAAGTCTTTTTGCAGCAACGAATATAACAAATTGGTTTTATTACAAAGGTAAGGAGATATAAATGTTAGTATCAATAGGAGAAGAGCGAGACCACTTTGGGTATGACGCAATCAGAGATAGATATGTAGATGATAAAGAGGTTTCAAGAGAAAAGAAACAGAATAAAAAGAGTGATAAGACTAAAGAGAAAGAGGGCGTTAGCCCTCTTCTTTTTATTATCAACCTCTTAATACACTATTAAAGAGAATTTAAAATCTCTTAAAACACCTCCTAAATATAGTAATAAATGTAACTTAACTACCTTATTTAGAGGGTTTTGTTTATTAAGAGATGCTTAACAAAAAATATTTTAACATTTGCTTGCAAAAATAGTTAAATTAGTGTAAACTGTTTAATATCAAAGGTTTGCTAAATTTTAAATAATAAAAGAGGGAAGAAAAGAGGGTAATAAGATGACAAAATTGAACATTCCAACTAAGTTATATAAGTTGGATATACATATTGAAATAGAAAGTGAGTACGATAATACTTGGTGCGAGGTCTTTCTGACAGAGGAGGAAATGAATACCAGAAAAGCTAAACTTGTAGCAGAGAATACAAGGGAAGATGGTTCATACGTTCCAAATATAACTTACATGGAGATTACTCCAAGTGAGACCACTTTTGAAGAGGTCAAATGTGAGATGACTATATCTCAGTTTGAACAGTTATTTGGTGTAAATATAAAAGATTGTTTTGAATAAAGAAAGGGTACACAGAGATGAAATACGCAGTAGATGAAGAAACATTAAAGGAAATATGCTCAGAAATAGAGGAAGTGAAGAACTCGTCTATCAATTTTCCAATGAAAGAAATGCAGC
>JAFXWR010000143.1 GCA_017542725.1 Lachnospiraceae bacterium
CGCATTACATAATAATTTATAGTATGTCTTTCACCAAAACCCTCTATCTTTACTTCACTTTCATGCTCAGTATTCACACTCTTTAAAGTATTAGTATCTGCTAAATTTGGAAAAGCTATTGCAAAAGCCTCAATAGGATTATTAGCTCGAACTCCTTTACATTGATTGTAATAGAATACAGTAACGTTATAATCTCGCATTTGATTAACACTCCTTATATTTTACTTGATAATAATTTTTAACTATACTTGTGCATCCTACACACTCTATTACAACATCATAAGCCTGTGTCTTATCTACTTTCTGCAAATACCTCTTACATTTATTATAAGGTGGTTGTGGAAAAGCTATATCCAAGGCTTTAATAGGACTTTCTGCATAAGCAATAGTTGTAATAGGTTGGTCTGCCAATTTAGTACTTATACAATACTGATATAAATTCATGTGTAACCCTCTTATGTTCTCAAATATGCTACTAGTTGTTCTAAATAATGCTTTATAGCATTTACATTAGCAAATGGTATAGGCTTTTCATTTACATCCTTATACACAAAACGTACTAATGTATCTAACGTAGGATATTTATTTTCATAATTAGTCTTCGTACTAAAATGAGTACCTAAGTAATACATCTTAGTATGAAAATCGTAATAACAAAAGACATCTAAATCTTCTAATTCATCTTTACATCCAGCATAATACAGTTTACACTCTGGTTTTGATACGCCTAATTTCTTAGCTGAGTTATAGTCTTGCATAAAATTATTATGTAATTCTGAAACATTATATCTAAAAGGATGTAAAGTCTCACCAATAAAATTAAGGCGTTTACCCTTTTCTTTATCAAAACCTATCTTTATATAGTCGGTTTGACAAATCTCATACAACATATTGTGTACAGTAAGAAGTTGTCTTGCAACATTTTCAAAATCTTTAAGTGTAGGTAATGACATCTTCTGCAAATAATCTTCAACTTTCATTATCTCTAATCTCTTTGCAGGTATGTCACCTACTGTAATTACTGCAGGTGCTTTGTAATCAGGATATAAGTTGGTACCCTTACCCTCTGGTCTATATCTCAGATTTTCTACCTCTATTGCGTTAGGATACCATACGGCTGCACACATTTTATCTAATGAATCAGCTCTATGTGCTGCTCTATGACCTTTTATCTCATTTAAACCTGCATCTCTACCATGTTCATCATTGATATAAAACCAAATCATATTATATTCTTTACATTTTTCTGTTGGCTTCTTCAATAAGATTTCCCAAACAGTTTTCATAGGCTTACAATCTTTCCCTTCTAAGCCTTTCTTCTGTGTACTCTCCATATATTCATCTTTAAAGAAATGTACTAAGCCATATTGCATAATATATTTCTTCTGTGCTTCACTTAACAACTGATTAGGTGTGTGGTCTACTTTACTATTAGATGTAAAACTTGGTCTTAATCTACCCTCTGAATCTAAGTAATAATTACTTACCTCAATCAGACCTCTCTTCATCATCTGCTTTAATTCTGACTTAGCAAACTGTACTTCTTGGTTTTTACCATCTTCTTGTAAATAAACAATCTCATCACCTTTTGATGTTTTTCCTATCCTTGTAATTATATAACTCATAATGTCTCCTTTAAAAAATTCTCAACTATATTATATTAAGATTATTTAATTATTAGAAATATTTATCTATAGCATTTTTTCAATAATCTAATATTTGTCTAATTTCTATCTTTTTTAAAGCATGAAAAAGAGAGGTTTATTTCATCCTCTCTTATCAATAAGTTATATTAAATCAACCTCTGCCTTTGGCATTGAACCTTTTGCATATTCTTTTGCCAAATTCAAATACTTACTCTGCTTTTCTGAACAAGTTCTATACTGATATAAGGTATTCCATATATCACATATCTCCGTAGGATTACGGTCTATACCATATTTCTTACGTAATGTTACTGGAATTTCTATCATACTTGCTTTCTGTAAAGCAACCGACAACACTTGTAAATCCTTATCAGAAAGTTGAAGTTTAGTTGCTTTAACAGTAGTAGATTTACCCTCTGATTCTACTTGTGTTTTCCCTTCATCAAGACGTGTAAAAGTTAAATCAGGTCTTGATGCTAAATAATCTGCTAAATGAACAAAGTATTGGTATTTATCTGATGGTACAGGCAATACAACTCCCGGTGCATAATTACTTACATTCCATTGTCCCATGTGACTTTCTACACAATGCGCAATTAAGTTTACATACTCTGAACTCAATATAAATTGACAACCTCTTATAGCCTTTGCCATAAGTATAGGATGCTCAAATATTGTGGTTTTACCCTTAGTCCAGCCCATCTTTAAGCCATCATGCATCAAACAAGCAACTCTCATACAATCTAATTCATCTTGTGTAAACATCATCTTACTATAAGTAGGTGTGGTTAAATAATCAAACATTTTTACTACAGCTAAAGTATGTCTCTTTAAGCCACCTTCACCTAAATCTGTCGGTGGATGATACTTTCCAGTTGAACTTGCGGGTATCTCAAATATATAAGGCGGTATTATATGCCTTATAATATTTGCATACATTCTTATTGTATCATTCTGTATTGTATCTATTATAGGTTTAAAACAATCACTACCATTATTCCATGTGATTTCATGAATCTCTACACTCATACCATATCTAAATACCCCTAATATTGACGGTATCATAGCATTAGGGTCTTTTACCTGTTCTACTGGTATATGTGTAATTTGCTTGGTTTCACTATCCTTTACAGATATTGTATTATCTGCATTTATATGACTTACATATAACATATCTTGTCTCCTTTAACAATATGCGTCTATAATATCTACATAAACCTTTAGACTAAGCTCTTTAGGAGTTACCCTGATATTTCTCTGGGTCAGGTACATATTCATTAGTTAACTGTTTTTTACTTAACTGTCTATAAATATAATCTTCTACAGGTATATCTTTTGCCCTCGGATTAGGGTCTAGTTCATCTGTTACAAACCCACCCCATTTACTTATTGCAGAAGGATTTAATACATAATAATTTGCCCTTATTATAGATTCTACTAAAGTTGCAATAGCTACTTGCTGACCATTTGCTATAACACAAACATCTTTCTTAAAATCTACCTTGGCTATATGATGATTTTCATTATCTAAAGTAGGTTTCCACAAAGTCTTTGTTTTTTCACTATCTTTTTTATAATTTATATACGCTTTTTTTACCTTATCATTAACTAACTTGAAATCTTTATAAGTAAAATACATAGTTTATTACCCCCTATAAGTTAGATTTTGTGTCTATCTTCATAATTTGCGTCTATTAAACATCCACTTAATACACTAGCTATTACCCTACTATTTTGATTTATAGCACCTTTCATATCTGTCTTACGAGAACTTACTACTTTAGTCATATCACCATTTTCTACAAAACCGATTGTAAATACACCATCAACATATTCGACATAAGGATTAAATATATGTCCGTAATCACTTACGTTGTTCTTATACAATATACTAAAATCGGTTTTACCCTGTCTGCTTATCTTTGCTCGCTGTGCTTCTGTTTTATCTCCACGAATTCGAGTCCATCTGCTTATTGCTGCATCTAATAAATACTCATCATCCAATATATGCTTACCTATATCTGTATAATCAATCTTTTCTAAAGGATTCTCGTATAATTTCACAGAATACAATGTTTGATACCTGTCGGCTAAATCATACAAGGTCGGTACAAACCTATTAAAATATTCTGCTATCTCTTTTGCCAACTTCTCAATATTCTCATTAATATTAAAGGTTAAATTATCTAATAAACACAATGTACCTATTAGACTCACTACATTACAAGGCTGTTTTGCAATATAACCTCTTCTTTCTACTATTATCTTTACTTTTAACTGTCCATTTTCGGTCTTAAATAACGCCCCTAAAGCTATCTCTGGTGCGCCTAATTCATTTATATCTTTATGTAAAACATAACTATACCCTTTATAAGCATCAAACTCTTTTCTCTCATCAGATGTTATTTGATGTCCTACTGTAAATACATCATTTGTCAGAGTACCAAACCCACGCAAATGTCTATAATAACTCTGTCCTATTGCATAACCTAC
>JAFXWR010000144.1 GCA_017542725.1 Lachnospiraceae bacterium
TATAATTTTGAAACAGAGGGTAAAGGTGATTTTAAGGTAATAGCTGATGAAAGTAGAACTTATATAATAGAAGAGGGTTACCCACAATGTCAGTTAGATACTTTTGATATATCTTTTGAAGAATTAAGCAAGGGTATTATAGAGAGTATCAAAGCTGATATAAAGGGTTGGTCTTCATGGGATGGTATGGATGGAGATGATTTTGCTAACAGAGAACGGCAGATACTTGATTTAATTGATAGAATAGAGAGGATAAAATGATGGGTAAAGAAGGAACAATCGTAGGTAGACGTATTGATATAGTAATAACATCAGTATATGCTAATCCAGACCCTAAAAGTGTTGCACCTATTATTAATGATTTAACTGATGCTATAGCACTTATGGATAAGGATAATAGAGAATTAGAATATGGGCGTACAAAAAACGATAATAAGTGTTATGTTAACTTAGTTATTTATGATGATAGAAAGGTTACTTTGCCTGAAATTTTGCGTATTAGAAATGTATTAGCAAAGGCTATGGGAATTTTTGAAAAGACAGGAGATTTATATAATGTTTCTTGGACTTATACAGATAGATTAGAGGAATAAAATTATGAGTACGAAAACAGTTGAGATACAGAATAAAAAAGTTTATCATGATTATTTTGTAGATGAAACCCTTGAATGTGGAATAGTTTTAAAGGGTAATGAAGTAAAGAGTGTTAGAAAGGGTAGCGTGAGTTTAAAAGAGGCTTATATTAAATGTGATAACGGACATTTAGTGTTATTGAATAGTCATATTACTAAGTGGGAAACTGCTAATGATTATGATGTAAAAGAAAATAGACCACGTATTTTACTTGCGCATAAGGCAGAGATAAATAAGTTTGCTAAGAAAGTACAGGAACAGGGTATGACATTAATGCCTTTAAAGATGTATTTTTCACATGGTAAATGCAAATTACTTATTGGATTATGTAGAGGAAAACATAATTATGATAAGCGAGAAACAGAGAAGAAAAAGCAGATTGAACGAGATATGCAAAGATATATCTCAAAATAAGAAACTTAGAAATACAGAGTATTGTATAGTATTTTGGAGTATCGGTTAACATCAAATAAAAAATAGAGCCAAACAGGGTTTTACAATAATGTCTTAAATAGTGTATAATGCAAACATACTTTTAATTTAAGGAAAAGAGGGTTTTATATGCTAAATAAGACGTTTATTACTTTATTATTGACAGGAACACTAGTTTTGTCACCGTTTGATATGTTAGATACTATGAAAGAAACTCCAAAAATAATGTATCAGAATCTACAGGATAAACTAACTGAGTTGGAGGAAGATGTAGAAATAGAAGAAGTTGAGGATGAAAAAGCACCTGAATATGTGGTAACTGTTGACCCTAATAACCCATTAGAAATACCTCAATGTACAGATGAAAGGGTTAAAGAATGGAATCCTGTAATTATAGATTTAGATTTCTTTTCAGATGTAGATGACATAATGTCATTAAGAATGTTAGCTGAATTAGATAATTTAGGTTACTGTGATGTTAAAGCAGCAGGAATGTGTATAAATGGATTTGAGCGAGAGGTACATAATACCTTGGCATATAGTGGTTTATATGATGTACCTATTGGAAAATCTAGTATGGATGTACCACCTGATGAATATAACATAATGGGTCCTTATACAACA
>JAFXWR010000145.1 GCA_017542725.1 Lachnospiraceae bacterium
AGTTGAAGGTGCAAACATGCCACTCAATATTGATGCAATAAATGTCATGAAGGAAAATAAGATTCTTTATATGCCAGGCAAGGCGGCAAATGCTGGTGGAGTATCGGTGTCTGGACTTGAGATGAGTCAAAACTCACTTAGACTTTCTTGGACATTTGAAGAGGTAGATAATAGACTTAAAGATATAATGATAAACATCTATAAGCAGGTTACTGAGACAGCTGAAGAATTTGGACTTAAGGGTGATTTTGTGGCAGGCGCAAATATCGCAGGATTTAAGAAGGTAGCTACAGCAATGCTCGCTCAGGGCATATGTTAATGAAAAATATGTTGGTTTTATGAAAGTTTTGTGAAATTTGGGGCTAAATAGCCCCTTTTTTCTTGTAAAAATGACCTAAATATTATATAATTTATGTATTGATAAAAATGCTTAGAAAAATGCTAAAAAGGGCATTTGCTTTTTTGTTGTGTTGCTCTTTTTTCATAGTAAATCCGCATTTTAGTTTTTTGGGTGCGATTTATACTTATGCATTGCCAAGTTCCGTTTCAGTTAAGGGAACTAGTGTTAATGTGCGTAGTGGACCAGGTACATCATATAGAATTCTTGGGACAGTGTCACTTGGCTATAGACTGGCACCTACTGATATACAAAATGATGCATCTTCCAATGGCAAGAAATGGTATAAGTTTATATATAATGGTCAAAATGCATATATTAGGACTGATTTTACAAAAGAATCAGTTAGTTATACTTATGATGCAGGATTTGAAGCTGACCTAAATATGAAGGGTTTTCCGGAGTCATATAAAGCTGGGCTTAGAGAGCTACATGCAAATTATCCTAATTGGATATTTACACTCCATAGAACAGGTTTAGACTTTAATTATGTTTTAAATAATGAACTTATAGGAACTAGAACTTTAGTTAATGCCAATTCAATTTCATCTTACAAGTCAACAGATGAAGGAAAATATGACTGGGTAAATTCAAAGTGGCCAACATTTGATGGTAATGCATGGGTGGCAGCAAGTAGAGAGGTCACTGCAGCCTATCTTGATCCAAGAAACTTTTTATATGACCCATATGTGTTTCAATTTGAGCATCATACCTTCAATGCCAATATACATACGATTGCTGGCATTAAAGAAATGGTAAAAGGAACCTTTCTCGATTCAAATGTTACGACGGATGGACTTACAAGTAATGTAAATGCAGTAGATATTGGAATCATTTACCCTGGAACAGAATTAGTTCCTTGGGATCCAAATACAACGGTCATACCAATACTAATGAATGATAAAGAAGATGACTTGGTAGTAGGCTTTAGCAATGTATATTATGCACCAAATGGTCCTGGAGGAAGTATAGAACAACTTGGACCTGCAGCAGGAATCCCGGCACAGAACAGTACTGGACATGCAAATGTGATAAATCCTTCATCATATAGCAGCGGTGAAGATGTAGAAGAATCATTTCAATATAGCTATATGCCAAAAGGCACTTACTCATATGCAGAACTTATATATGATGCGTGTAGACAGGTAAATTGTAATCCGTATTGTATAGTTTCCATGATACTACAAGAACAAGGTAAGAATGGCAGTGATTCGGTATCTGGAAAGAACTCAAAGTTTAAAGGTTATTATAACTATGGAAATATAAATGCATTTGCAAGCTCAGGGTTTACTGCAATTGAAAATGGCCTCAAGTACGCAAGCCAAACTGGATCATACAATAGACCATGGAATTCAAAGGAAAAAGGCATTTATGGACTTTGCGATTTCTACGCAAATAGTTATGTGAGAGGTGGACAAGATACATTTTACTTAAAGAAGTGGAATGTGCAAGGCGATAATCTCTTTAAACATCAGTATATGACAAATGTTGCTGGTGCAGCAGCTGAAGGACAGTTACTTGGAAATGCATACGATGAGATAGTGATGCAAATGCCTCACGAGTTCAAAATTCCAATCTACAACAACATGCCAGAGACAAATTGTCCAATGCCTACTAAAGATGGAAGTCCTAACAATAAATTAAAGTCACTTGCAGTTGCAAACTATATATTGACACCAACCTTTGATCCTGATGTGAGCGACTACTCGATTAGATTAAATGCTGATACAAATTCTGTTTTTATAAATGCCGAAGCATATGATAAGAAAGCTGCAGTAGGTGGCATAGGAAATGTATTGACTATGACATCTTATACAGTAGTTACAATCTATTGTGTGGCAGAGAATAAAGATATAAGACAGTACACGATTAGTTTCTTTAAACCTGGAG